>CALGXU010000118.1 GCA_937935205.1 uncultured Rothia sp. | reverse complement strand
ACAGCGTACGCCAGCAGGTAGGCGCTCGTCACCCACATGCCCTCCGAGAGGGATGCCTCCAAATCCCGCAGCATATGCGGCAGGGCGATGGTGACAATATTGCCATCCACAAGAATCATGAAGAAGCCAATGACGAGGGACCAGAGAGCAGGCCACGGCTTATAGGGTGTCTTCGCCGGGTTACCGACAAGAGGCGCTTTTTTAGGGCGTGAACTCAATGATCCTCCATAGGATGGGTTGTATGCGGGTAGATGCCTGTGCGTTCAGCGTTGCCGCTTAGCGAATTGTCCCTAATGTTACTCCTTTTCAGAGCGCGGCTTCGGTTGCTCTACCCTTATTCAACTCCTCACGGCGCGTATGCGCGGCAACCAGGCAACAGGCGCCCCGCACCCTCTAGACTGAAGCTATAGAAACTATCAAAGCGCCACCACCGGCGCTCACCCCCATCAGACCACCCTCAACGAGATAACCCTCAACGAGATGACCCCGGGAGGACCCATGGGTTTCTTTGATTTCTTCACCGACCGCACCCCGGCAGAACCCGCCGAAATCCGCCTCGTCGCTTTCGTGAGCGGCAAAGTGCAGGGTGTGGGTTTCCGCTGGTGGTGCGCCGGAACCGCCAAGCCCATGGGCCTGACCGGCTACGCCGAAAACCTCGACGACGGGCGCGTGAAAGTCGTTGCGGAGGGTACCGCCGCCTCCTGCGCACGCCTGGTGGATGTGCTGCGCGGCGACGACACCGCCGGGCGCGTGGATGAGGTGCTCGTCGAGTGGGAGGAGCCGAGCGGCTCGTTCCGCGGCTTCGGCATCAGGTAACTTGCGTGCGGGTTTCTGCTCGACCCCGTGCATGTTACGTCCAGAGCTAGTTTGCCCCCAGAGCCTAGCTTGCCCAGAGCGCCGCAAATTGCGCGCGGGTCATATCTGCGCGGCGCACCCGATGCTGCACCGGGTGACCGTTCTCGTCGGGGCGGCCGGAGTTCGGGTCAATATCGTCATAGATGCCGGTGAAACCCGCTTTAACCGCCACTCGTTCGGATGCCTCGTTACCCGCCAGGGCGGTCCAGCGGACGGTCTCAAGACCCAGCCCGAGCGGGTCGAAAGCGTAGCCGAGGACGGCACGCAGCCCCTCGGTCATATAGCCTTTTCCGCGCGCCTTCGGGGCCGTGTAATAGCCCAGTTCGGCGCGGTTTCCGGGGCTTTCGGGGGTGCCGTCAGCCAGGCGCAATTCAATGGTCCCGGCAAACACGCCGGAGGCGTCAATCGCCCAACGCTGAATCTGCCCGGCGGCAATCTGGCGGGCAGTGGTGAGCAGGTAGTCCTCGGCGTCGGCGCGCGTGTAGTTCAACGGGATGCGGGTGTAGCGGAGGATTTCTTCGTCGCGGCAGGATTCCACGATGTCGGGGATATCCGCCTCGCGCAGGTGGCGCAGGGTGAGGCGTTCGGTAATGAGTTCAGGCTGGTTGGGCTCTGCATATTTGCTGTGTTCTAAGAAGCCACTGTGTTCGGGGGTCATGATTCGAGCTTAACCCCTGGGGTTTGTAGGTGGGGATTTGCGCACAGAATAGCTTTTTGAACACCCCGGAATACTCGGTGATGCAAATCATAGTTAAACCTTCAGGTTTTAATCCAACATCGCTTGATTATTATGAATTATTCATAATAGAATAGCTATCAAGCCCGCCCACTGGGCACAACTAGAACAAGCGCCGCGCAACGAATCCGCGCGGCACAAAGCAGAAAGAAGAACACCATGGCAGTTCTGACCATCGGCGACCAGTTCCCCGCATACGAGCTCACCGGCGTTGTCCCCGGTAAGCTGGCTGACATCGAAGCAACCAAGCCCGAAGACTACTTCACCACCGTCTCCTCCGAGGGTCTGGACGAAGACACCTGGCGCGTCGTCTTCTTCTGGCCGAAGGACTTCACCTTCGTCTGCCCCACCGAGATCGCAGCATTCGGCAAGCTTGCTGACGAGTTCGAGGCCCGCGACTGCCAGGTTATCGGTGTTTCCGTCGACAACGAGTACACCCACTACGCATGGCGCCGCTCCCACGAAGAGCTCCTGGACCTGCCCATCGTCATGGCATCCGACCTCAAGCGTGAGCTGACCAGCGCACTGGGCATCCTGAACAAGGACGGCGTTGCAGACCGCGCAACCTTCATCATCGACCCCCACAACACCATCCAGTCGGTCTCCATTACCGCTGACTCCGTCGGCCGTAACACCGACGAGGTGCTCCGCCAGCTGGACGCACTGCAGTCCGACGAGCTGTGCGCATGCAACTGGAAGAAGGGTGCAGCAACCATCGACGCATTCAAGGAGATGAAGTAATCCATGAGCATCGATAACCTGCGTTCGGCTCTGCCTTCCTACGCGAAGGACATGAACCTCAACCTGTCCTCCCTGCCCCGCATCACCTCCCTGACCGAGCAGCAGCTCTGGGGCGCAATCCTCGCAACCGCAGCAGCAACCAAGGTTGACTCTGTTGTTGTTGAGATTGCTGCAGAGGCTAAGGAGCACCTGAGCGACACCGCTTACGAGGCTGCTCTGGGTGCTGCAACCATCATGGGCATGAACAACATCTTCTACCGCACCCGTGGCTTCCTGAACGGTGCATACGATGACCAGCGCGCAAACCTGCGCATGCAGATCATCGGTAAGAACGGTGGCATTGAGAAGCTGGACTTCGAGATGTTCGCACTGGCAGTGTCCGCAGTCAACGGCTGCTCCCACTGCGTTGAGGCTCACGAGCACACCCTGCGCGAAGAGGGCGCAACCAAGGAGCAGGTCAACGACCTGATCCGTATTGCTGCAACCCTCGGTGGCGTGGCACAGGGCATTCAGCTGGCTGAGGCACTGGGCTAAACCCACTAAGCGTTAGAGCACACACAGAAGCGGCGCATCCACCCCATCACGGGTCGGATGCGCCGCTTTGTTTATACTCCAAGCTCCGCGGTGGCCAATAAACGCACTCAGCGGCAGATATATGTCCTCCCCCGGCGCTATACAATACCTGTATGCGGTACTGTATTTTAGACTCCAGCAACCCCTACCCCAGTACGGAAGAACTTACCGAGCTCTACGACGCTGTAGGCTGGAGCGCATATACCAAAACGCCCGAACGTCTCCTCCCCATGTTGGAAGGTTCACGGTATCTCTACACCGCACGAGAGGCGACCACGGAAGGAACGGGACGGCTCGTCGGGCTAGTCCGCGCCGTCGGGGATGGACACTCTATCGCCTACGTTCAGGACCTCCTAGTGCATCCGCGCGCCCAACGGCTGGGTATTGGTTCTGCGCTTCTCAAGCGTGTCATTGAGGACTTTGACCGAGAAGACATTCGACAGCGACTCATTACTACTGACACTGCTAGTGAACACGCCGTTGCGCTCTACAAACGCTACGGTTACGCCCCCGTAGAGGCAGCAGGATGCATCACCCTTGCATGCTATCGATAAGGTAATTCTCATACGGCTCGACTCG
>CALGXU010000117.1 GCA_937935205.1 uncultured Rothia sp. | reverse complement strand
GATGCACCGGTCAGGCAGGTCGCCAACGCCGCGCACAGAGCCACCGTGGGCCGCAAGAAACGAGGCGCCGCTAGGAAGAGCGCTGCACCAGCCGCCGCCGCGAAGGTCGTGTGACCACTGGGCGCCGAGTTGCTCAGCGCCTCCTGAACGTCCAGGTCGGGCTTCACGATCAGATAGTGCTTGAGCAGATACGTACTCGTCACCGCCGCAGCCCCGACCAACACGCCAATCAGCGAGGGCAGGAACCGGTGTTTCCAAATCAGCACCGCAACCAAACCCAGTACCGCGATCACGCCAACAATCGTGGGCAAAGAATCCAGAGCCGTCAGGGTCGGGCCGCGGTAGCTCTTAAACTGGTGCGCGTACTCGGTGTACGCCTGCTCATCCACCTGCTGACCGGTTGCCGTGTAAATGAAGAACGCGAACGCGCCGTAGAGCGACAGGCCCAAGAACAGCAGCGCCATCACGTGACGCATCAAAATACCGGTACTCGGAAGATGATGCCCCTGCTCTTCGCCGGGACGATTCACCGGGCGGCCCGAAGCATCCACGGGAACCTGACCGGTCTGAACATACGCGCTGTTCGGGTAGGCACCGTTCGGGTAGGCGGCGGCAGGATACGCTTCGGGAGGATAAGCCACTGGTTGCGGAGGCGCCTGCGGGGGCATCCCCTGCGAAGGAAGCGGCTGCTGCGCGCCCATCTGCTGCGCACCCATTTGGGGCGCACCCATCTGGTTGTTCAGGGGAAAACCGCTCACCGGAGGCTTCGGCGGATCGAGACGGCGAGTAGCCTGCATCGGCTCATCCGCACCGTAGTTTCCCTGGGAAGCGCGTTCCTGCGGCGAGGGAATCGTCTCAGGAATCTTAATGGGTGCACGGTAGGCGCGCGGCAGAGGACGGGTCGCACCAATAACCTCTGTATGTTCGGGGTGCGAAGAAATAACTTCGGTATTCGCGGAATCCGCGTTTGTGGAACCTGCATTCGCGGAACCTGTGCTCGCGGAACCTGCAGGCGCAGCTTCGTTAGCCGGCGATGAACCGTAATCCGTCAGAACTTTCGTGCGGTCATCACTGTGCCCCGCAGCGGGGGTAGCCGTTTCACGAGCGTTAAGCACCTCAGTAGGGTCCTGATAATCAGAAAGCACCTGGGTAGGGTCCTGATAATCAGAGAGCACCGCAGTCTCATCAGAGGAAAACACCGTAGTGGGCGCGTCATCAGAAGGGTGAAGAGCGCGAGTAGCATCCAGGTTCTCCGAATCGCCCCAACCGGAGTTTCCCGAACCCGTTGCTTGCCCCTTTGATGTCTTCTTCATAGCCTCTTCCGTACCTTCTCGCCCTCATGTCTGTTAGCGGTATTCGTCCTGCCGGTACCCGCTGTCTGAACGGTAGCCCCCAAGCTACCGATTTCACGTACCGTAGCGCCGGTTCTTGCGGGCGAATAACTACCTACTATTCCAGGTTAAGCTATGAAAAACTAAAGTTTTTTCGACCACAACCTGAGAGTTTCCAGAGAATGCGAAACGGACTGCGAGCGCACCAGCGTCAGAGCAGAATGCTATGGTGAGCTCATAGCGCATCGAAGAAGGGCAGATACCTTGAACACCAGTATGAGCGTGCCGCCTCTCGGCTACGGTTTTCACCTCATGAACACTCCCCTGCCGCCACTGCAGGAGGTTTTGGAGAATCTGTTCACGGTCGAAATTCCGATGACCGTGACCTTCCGCGGGGTTAATAGCCGCCAGAGCGCGCTGATTCGTGGCCCGCACGGTTGGGGCGAGTTCGCGCCCTTCCTCGAGTACGGCGCGCAGGAGTCTGCCGCGTGGCTTGCCTGCGCGTTGGAGGCGGCGTGGCTGCCCGCCCCGGAGCCGGTGCGTACGCGCATCCCGCTGAACGCGACCCTGCCTGCAGTACCGGCGGAGCGTGTTCCGGAGGTGCTCGCCAAGTACGAGGGTGAGATTCAGGAGCTCAAAATCAAGGTGGCTGAGAAGGGGCAGAGCCTCGCCGACGATATTGCGCGTGTGGCGGCGGCGCGAGATGCCCTCCCGAATGCACGCCTGAAGGTGGACGCGAACATGGGCTACACCCTCGGCGGTGCCCTTGAAGCGCTGCGCAAGTTCTGCGAGTACGGCATTATTTACGCCGAGCAGCCGGTGACATCCATTGAGGAGATGGCGGCGCTCCGCTTTGCCATTGCTAAGGAGGGGCTGCCCGTCCGCATTGCCGCAGACGAGTCGATTCGTAAGGCGGAAGACCCGCTAAAAGTGGCCCGCGCAAACGCCGCGGACCTGATGGTTATTAAGGCGGCGCCTCTGGGCGGTGTACGTCGTGCGCTCGCGCTGGTGGAGCAGGCGCAGCTTCCGGCGGTGGTTTCTTCTGCGCTGGAGTCTTCGGTGGGTATTGCCACCGGCGCCTCCCTGGCAGCTTCTCTACCGACGCTGAGGTACGGGTGCGGTCTGGGCACGGTCTCCCTCATGGCTGAGGACGTCACCGACGAGCCGCTCATCGCCCGTGACGGGTTCATGGACCTGCGTGCCATCACCCCCAGCCCGCAGCGTCTGGAGCGTCTTGCCACCGATAAGCAGACCCGCCAGTGGTGGGTGGAGCGCGTCACCGCCTGCTACCGAGTATTGGAACGCGCCTGCGGACTGTAAAGACTGTAGTTGTCAAGGTCGCGCCCGTGAAGGGTAACCATAACTGAAGGAAAATGCCCTCGGCATTAGAATGGTACGGTGACTGAAAACCGCTCAACCCCCGCCATGCTCACCGCAGTATCCGTGCTCGATTCGCTGATTCGTGCCGGTATGCGGCATGTTGTCGTGTCTCCGGGGTCCCGTAGCGCACCCCTTGCGTACGCTATTGCCGCCGCCGCTGAAGCCGGCGCGCTCATTGCGCACGTGCGCGTGGACGAGCGAAGTGCAGCCTTTACCGCCCTGGGTATTGCCAAGGCGTCCGGCCAGCCCGTGGGTCTGGTGTGCACCTCCGGTACGGCACTGGGCGAGTACATGCCCGCCGTCATGGAGGCGTA
>CALGXU010000116.1 GCA_937935205.1 uncultured Rothia sp. | reverse complement strand
TGGGAGCAACAGTAGGCTCAGCAGAAGGCGCGACGGTCGGTGCCACGGTCGGAGCAACGGTCGGCTCAGGTGCCTTAGTCGGTTCCGGTGCCTTGGTCGGCTCAGGAGCCGGTGCCGGTGCCGAGTTCGCTGCCAGGCGGTTCAGCCACAGCTGATCCTCGTAGGTGTTCGGGTTCTCGAAGCTGGTCGGGTAGATAATATCGCCGTTGGGCAGCTCGAGGGCGTTGTAGCCGCCGCTCTTGTCGGTCTTGCGCATCGAGGAGAGCACCACCTCGTTCACCTTGTTCAGGGTGTCGTCCATGAACACCAGGCGGGAGCCAGATGCGTCCACCACGACCACGTTACCCGCGCGGGTCAGGAACATGGTGGCGACCTCGGTCTTCTCGAAGCCCTCAAGGGTTGAGGACTCGCGAACCACACTGAAAGCACCGTTCTCGTACTTGAGGACCTGCACCTTACCGCCGGACCAGTTGTTCCAACGGTAAATGTAGCCCTTGGGGCTGACCAGGGTCGAGGACAGGGTGGTGCTGTAGCCCTCGGGCGAGGAGTTCGGCACCAGGGATACGCCGTTGCTGCTCAGGTGCAGCAGGTGGCCCTTCTGGACCACTTTTTCGCCAGACGCATCGTAGATGGAGGTCGACGGCGCGTACACGAAGCTGCCGTCGGGCAGCGGCGCGAGGGTCACGGTGTTGTTGGAGAACGAGTCGCCGTAGTACTCGTCGAGCGAGTAGGCGTTCACAACCTGCGGGTCGATGGAGTCGGGCTTCGGCAGAGCCTGCGAGGTTGCCTTGCCGGATGCGTCAATAATGGTCAGCTTGCCGCCGCCCTGACCGTCAATGCTGAGGATGCCCCAGGTGTTGTTGGCGGGGTTGTAGCCGATTGCCTTGACGGTGTTGGCGCCGAGATCAACGTCGGAGTAGACGCCGGAGGAGACGAGCTTACCCTCAGCGTTCACGGTGTACAGCTCGGGCTTGTTGCTTTCACTGCCGATGACGAGCATGCGGTTGCCGTCAGCGTCCACAGCGAAAACGCCCTTGATTGCCTTCAGGACGCCGGTGTCGGTCATCTTCAGGTTGGAGCTGTTCAGCACGGTGTAGGTGGTGTCGCCGCTGAAGCTCGGGGGTGCCACGTGCACGATGTGGTTCTGGCCCAGACGTGCGGTGTTCTGAGGCTGGTTCACGCCCGCGCCGGTGTTGTAGGACTCGGCGACGCTGTAGGCGCTCTTGGGGGTGTTGGCTGCGCTACCGTTGTAGGAGATGCTCAGCGGGTCGAGGCTGGCGCCTTCGTTGTAGAAGTCGGAGAAGGCGTGGTTACCGTCGGCGGTCAGGTTCGCGGAGATGCCGCTGATGCTGACCACGCCGTCCTTCTCGCTCTGCTTGGCGGTGCCGGTGCTCAGGGTAGCCATCTTGACTTCCATGGGGCCCTCGAACTTGCCGGAGGCGTAGTTCTTGGTGCGCACGGTCATGTAGAGGGAGCCGGTGCCGTCAGCGAGGTTCAGTTCCACGCGAGGGTTGGAGAAGGTGAGGTTCAGGGCGCAGCCGGTTTCGGGGTCCTGACCTTCTGCGCAGTGGCCGGTGAACCAGAGGCGGCCGGCAGCCTGCAGGGTGACCTGCTTGCCGTCTTCGGAGACAGTGGTGGAGGTCGGGGTGAAGGTGAACTGCTTTGCGGTTGCGTCCCAGGCTGCGCCGTCGGTCATTTCGCGGGGCATACCGTTGTAGGACAGGAAGGAGGCGCGCACGCCCCAACCGAAGGACGCGCCAGCGGTTGCCTGGTCGCCCGCGGCGACGTTCTGTGCGGCAACGTTCTGGGCAGCAATATTAATGTTCTCGGCGAGAACGGGTGCCAGGGGCAGGGCGACAGCGCCAGCAACGGCGAGGGCGCAGGCTCCCTTGGAGAGGCGGGTGCTAGATGTGAAAATCTTCATTGGTGTGCATCCATACTATCGACATTGTTAGGACAGGCTTACTATATCGATAGTGCGTACATTTCTCAAGATACACACCAAGTGAACCGTTTTATGACAAAACACCTCACCGCACATCGACGGGGATACAACTAGCCCACGCCAGCACGCCGCCCAAGCACCAGGGAACAAGCACCGGGGGCCGCCACTCCCCCGGCCTCTACGCAACTAATCTACGCAACTAATCCTTCTTCGAGGTGTGCGCACGCGACACGCCCAGGGCACCAAGAATCAGGCCGCCACCCAAAGTTACCAAAATTGGCAGAAGAGGCGAGCTCTTACCCGTATTGCGGGTAATCTGCGCCTCCGTTGCCTTCACACCATCCGGCGACCCGCGCTCAGTACGAACCTGAGAGGAAGAACCATTCAGAATCGCGGCACGGCGAGACTGCGCCGCCGAGTCGGTCCCCGAAGGCAGATTAGACTCGGGGGTCGGCACCTGAACAGGCTGCGCCTCCTCAGTGCGGTACCCCAGAGCCGAGGAAGACTCGGTAGCAGAGCCACCCGAGGGGCGCGGAACAGAAATCGTGGCATCCTTAGTGCCCGGAGCCATCGCGGTATCAGCCTGAATACCGCGGGTCTTCGACTTGGAACCCGCGGCGGGTGCATTCGCGCCGGATACGCCTGCAGCATCAGTGGCAATCGTAGGATTCGCAGAAGGCTTCACACCCGATTCGCTCTCATCCTTAGAGTCAGACGACGAGCCACCATTCTCGACAGAAGCCTGAGTCACCGTAAAACGAACCGTATTCAGCTGAAGGTTACCATCATCGCCGGCGTCAAAAGCCGCCACCAGGTACGTCTTGCCAATCTGCAAGGACCCACCGGGCACGCCAATCACAGCCTCGAAAGCACCGGCAGAAATGGAATCCGGACCAACATGCACGATAGCGAGCGCATCACCCACGGTGTTGCCGTTGGAGTCGATTTCCATGACGATCAGGTCGTAGCCCTTGTCGTTCTGAGGGAAGTTCGTGGCACGGACCGTGACGGGCTTCGTGTCATCCTGAGAGTTACCCTGCGAGTCCTGAATGGACAGGTGCGCCTTACCATCGCGCTGGTTCATCGGGTCATACACGCTGGTATCTTCGGAGATAACGTACTGACCAGAGTCTTTGTTCTGCGGATTGTCTACAGTACGGCGAACCGTGTCACCGTTCGTATCGGTGGTGGGCGTATCGGTGGATGAGGTGGCGGTGGGCGACGGCAGGTTTACCGCCTCGGGACTTGGGGCGGCAGTTGCCTCAGCGGTTTCTGCTTCTTCCCGCTCAATGTCGACTGGCGG
>CALGXU010000115.1 GCA_937935205.1 uncultured Rothia sp. | reverse complement strand
GCGCTCGCCCAGGTCCCCGAGCAGGCTGCCGAAAGCGGTCCACTGCAGTGCCGCCAACAGTAGGGTGGACAGGTCGGTCACCTCAAAAGAATTGGGGATGACCTTGAACCATAGCAGCGGCAGGTAAATCAGAAAGAGAATGGGGGACGCCCACACGAAGAACGGGACGGGGCGCTTAGCCGACGGATACTTAGCTCGTGAGTACGACATTGTGACCTCCAGGGGGTGTCATGATGCTTGAGGCATCAGGGCGGAGGGAACTCCGCTGTCACTACATCATAATGCAAAAGGTTCTCGTGAGGTCGGAAAAAGCCTCCGTGCCAGACATTCTTCCGGTGCGGGGGCTTTTCATATGAGCTTTTGTTAGAGGTACTTCTCCAGGCTACTCTCCGCCATGCGGGACAGCTGCTCACGCACCGTGCGGGCACGAGCCTCACCCACACCGTCCACGGCGCGCAAATCCTCAAGGGACGCCGCCATCAGAGCCTGCAGGCTGCCGAAGCGCTCCACCAGACGCTCAGAAATAGCGTTCGGGATGCTCGGAATACCGGCGAGCAGGCGGAAACCGCGAGGCTGCAGAGGAAGCTCCAGATCGGGGTTCTCACCAAAGCCAACAGTGCGGGCAATCGTGCGCAGATCCACGATAGCCATATCGTCCAGGTTCTGAAGCGCCTCAACACCGGCGGTAATCAGCTCGTCGTTCACCTCGGGCAGGTAGTCGCGCAGAATCAGGTCGCTAGCGGTCATCTCGGGGGCGCGCAGCTCCTCCAGCTGCAGGGCAATGAGGCGGCCGTGCACGCCGAGCTCCAGCACGTAGTGGCTGACCTCGCGGATAATGCGGTTCACCATCTCCATGCGTTGCAGGGTCATCGCCACGTCACCCAGGGAAACGTTCGACTCAATCTCCAGGGCAGACAGGCTGGAGAGCACCGAACGCAGACGCTTCTTATAGCTTTCAAGGGTCTGAATCGCCTGGTTTGCGCGGGCCATCAGGTACTGGCTGTCCTCAACCATGTAGCGGGTGCCGTCAACGTACACCGAAATCACGGACATCGACGCGCTCACCGAAATCACCGGGAAGCCGGTCTGAATCGCGGTGCGTTCGGCGGTGCGGTGGCGGGTACCGGACTCGTTCGTCTCAATGGAGGCGTCCGGCATGAGCTGCACGCCGGCGTGCAGCAGGCGGGTGGCGTCGCGGTCGCAGATGATAGCGCCATCCATCTTCGCCAGCTCGCGCAGACGGGTTGCGGAGAACTCGGTGTCGATGTTGAAACCGCCCGAGGACATAGAGGATACGGTGCGGTCGGATCCGAGTACGATGAGTGCGCCCGTACGGCCACGCATGATGCGTTCCAGGCCCTCGCGGAGCTCGGTGCCGGGGGCGATTCGGGCGATAGTTTTAAGCAATAGGTCACTATAATTCATCTGCACAAAAAACATTGTACCCGTAAGGGTGGTTATTGAGCCAGGTCAGGGGCGGAACGGCGGGCTAAAGTGCCTTAAAAGCGAACGTATATTCTCGATATTTATACGGGAGTGCATGAGGTGAAACTATCTGCATTTAAGGGTAAAAATGTGTTCTGCGGTACCCCATTTCGCCGTGACCAAACACCGCGCACCATATCGCCCCAGACCCTAAAATAGACCCATGACCGCGCGCACGAAAAACACCAAAACCGCACCCGCCTACCGCTGTACCGAATGCGGCTGGACCACCGCCAAATGGGTAGGCCGCTGCGGCGAATGCCAAACCTGGGGCACCGTTGAAGAAGCCGCCGGGGGCACCCGCGCGCGCACCCGTGCCGCATCCAGCGTGCAGAAGCCCGCCCAACCCATCGCAGAAGTCGACTCGCGCGTAGCCGCCTACATGAGCACCGGAAACCCCGAATTCGATCGCGTGCTCGGCGGCGGACTCGTACCCGGCGCGGTCATCCTCATGGCGGGCGAACCCGGCGTGGGCAAATCCACCCTGCTGCTGGATGTCGCCGCCACCTTCGCGCGCGGCACCGCCGGAAATGCGGGGCAGAACAACCCGGCACACAACACCCCGGCACAAAGCGTCCAGCCGCCGCGCCCAGTCCTGTACATTACCGGCGAGGAATCCGCCGCGCAGGTCAAGCTCCGCGCCGACCGCATCCGCGCCATCGCGGACACCCTCTACCTGACCAGTGAAACCGACCTCGGTACCGCCCTGGCGCATATTGAGCAGGTCAACCCCTCCCTGCTGGTCATCGACTCCGTGCAGACCCTCGCCTCCGCGGAAGTTGAGGGTAGCGCCGGCGGCGTGACCCAGGTGCGTGAGGTTGCCGCCTCCGTGATTGCCGCCGCGAAGGAACGCAATATGTGCACCCTACTCGTGGGCCACGTGACCAAGGAGGGCACCATCGCGGGCCCGCGCCTGCTCGAGCACCTGGTGGATGTGGTCTGCCAGTTCGAGGGCGATAAGCACTCAAATATCCGCATGCTGCGCGCCATTAAGAACCGCTTCGGACCCACCGATGAGGTGGGCTGCTTCGACATGCACGAGGACGGTATCGCGCCGGTGCTGGACCCCTCCGGCATGTTCGTTTCGAGTACCCCGCACCCGGTGGCGGGCACCTGCGTGACCGTCACGATGGAGGGCCGCCGCCCCCTGCTCGCGGAGGTTCAGGCGCTACTGGATCAGGCGGTGGCGCCTGCCCCGCGCCGTACCGTTTCGGGCCTGGATTCGGCGCGTATTCAGATGCTGCTGGCGGTGCTGCAGCGCCGCGCCGGGCTGAACGTGGGCAAGCTCGACTGCTACGTCTCCACGGTGGGTGGCGCAAAGATTGCTGAGCCTGCCGCCGACCTGGCGTGCGTCATGGCGCTTGCCTCGGCGGCACAGAATAAGCCGCTGCCGCGCAAGCTCGCGGTCTTCGGCGAGGTCGGCCTGGCGGGTGAGGTGCGCGCCGTGCCGGGCATCCGCCAGCGCATTGCGGAGGTGGGCCGCCTGGGCTTCACGCACGTGCTGGTGCCCGCCTCCCCGACCGGCGTAGGGGATGTGCCCGAGGGCGTGACCGTGCGCGAGGTAACCACCCTGGGTGAGGCGCTCGCGCTGCTCTTCCCGCAGAAGTAGCCGCCCGCGTATCAACAGCATAGAGATAGCAAGAAAGGGGGCTCCCGGCTGGCGTAAATGCCGCCGGGAGCCCCCTCTTTGTGAAACCCCTCTGCGAAGCACCGCTAAGAGCGGCTTTCCTCCTCGTTCTCGTGCAACATAATGTTGATCGAACGGGTATTCAATTTATTCGTGCGGTGGGCGTTGACCGCGGTATCGGTCATATCGTCAACCACCATCGAGTCGTCCATGTCAGTATCAACAATCGGAATGGCCGAGGTACGCGGCGCATGCTGTGTGACCGCCTCACCCAGGGGCACCAGAACCGCCACGGCGTCCTTGTGAGACATACCGGTCGCCTCCATAAAGTCCACCACGATCAGGCGGAGCATCAGCACCAGCGACTCGCCCTCAAAGGTTGCCACACCCATCGTGCGCGGCTCGAGGGTGCCTGCGAGCTTAATCATGCGTTTGCGGGCTGCCATCATGTAGTGTTCGCGTTCGCTTTCGGTCGGGGCAGACATGCCCAGGCCGAGGCTCTGCGCCGCCAGCGACAGCTCGGTCAGTGCGTCACTGAGTGAAATCTGCGCGGCAGTGCGTAGCTGCACGTGGTGAATCGTGGACGCCATGCGGCGGTTAAGCACGCGGTCGTTACGAATCGCCAAATCCACCGCGGCTAGGGTCTTCGACATGCGCGCCAGCTCGCCCTTGCTCTTGCGGCTATTCCAGGACAGCTCATTCATACCCTGCGCGGTAATCAGGTCGCCTCGGCACGCATCATACAGCGGTTGCAGAGCGCGGGCATCGAGCAGGCTCTGGTACGCCTTGTTGTAGTCGTAGTAGCGAATCGCTTCGGAGGAAAGCTGGAAAACCTTCGCGAACGCATCCATGAGAGCTTGGGCGCGTTCACGCGGGTTCTTACGCGGGTCGCGTGGCATCAGGTACATGGCGAGGAACGCGAAAGCGCCGCCAACTAGACCGTCAAAACTGCGGGTGAACGCATCGTCAGGTACGGGCAGTAGCAACGTGAAACAGGCCTGGAAGCTGAGCTGAATCGTAAAAATAATGCCCTTATCAATAAATCGGGCAATAATCACGGTCAAGAAAAGCACCACTGCCGCCTGCCAGGTACCGTGACCGAGCAGAATCAGCAGAAGGTCGCCAATGAGAATGCCGAGGGTCACGCCGAAGGAGACCTCAAGGATTCGGCGGGAATGCTTAGCGCCACTCACATATCCCAGGGATACGAGGGCAGCGACCGGCGCGAAAATGGGCTCGTGGTGGCCCAGGACGTGCTCAGCGAAAAGCCAAGCGCCCATAGACGCCGCAACAATCTGCACAGACTGAAAGAAGTCAGCCCGGACGCGTTCAATGCCCTCACGGACGAACTGCCGGGTGTTCTGTTCAGTAGTGCGTAGAATGTCTGCGAATCGTGCCATGGGCACCATCATACCGGCGCATATGCGGTGCACAAGGGGGTTAGGGAGTGTTGGGTTGAAGTGTGAGAGACCCCGCGCCCCGGACCCCGCGTAGCACCCTGGCTTGGGTGGTTTTTCGCGCGGAAACTTTAGCTCAAGGGCTCAGCCACGAATCTAGCCGCGGAGGCGGCGCGCCACCCTCGCCAGCAGGCCCGGCTGTGAGGGTGCCTCAGAAGATGACTCAGGCTCAACGGTGACGGGGCGCGTTTCTTCCGCACCGTGCGCGCTGTGCCCGCCACCGAATGCGCGGGCACGTTCGAGCTGTCGGCAGTGCTCGGCATCCCAGGAGTGCGCCCGGTCAGACATCGCCCACTCGAACCCCGCGGTGAGGGAGGTTTCGGTGAAGAGAATGCGGGCGGCACGGACGGTCGCACCCAGCGGCTCGGGGAGCGCCGGGACCTGCTCTACGGCGGGGAAAGGCGCGGGGGCCGCACATTTCCCAGAGCCAAGAATCTGCGCAAGCAGGTAGGCACGCTCGGCGCGCAGCACCTCCAGCAGCTCGGTACGGCGTGCATCCGATGCCACCGCCGCGTGCCGCAGAGCAGCGGCAACCATCAGCTCAGGAACACCACCGGCGAGCATACCCAACGGCAGGGTGAACTCGCCCAGCCCGTACTGGCTCAGCGCGCCACCCGCACGCATCTGCGTGAAGGCATCCGGCACGAGGGCGAGCACGGGAATACCCGCCGCGGCGGAGAACACCGCCGGATGGTAGCGGCTGGTCAGTGTGAACGCCGCCGCACGGTGCACGGTAACGCTCTGGTCGGAGTGCAGAATCGGCAGCAGGGTCGCCGGGGTGGAGGGGCTGAGCCGCTCAGCGATGCGCTGGTGTACCTGAATATCGCCGCTTTCGGGGTTCAGCGGGTCGCCAAAATGGCTCAGGAACACGGGTGCGTAGCCGTGCTCGCGCCACATGCTATCGAGCAGACGCGCGATCTGCTGTGCTTGCTGTTCGGTGCACTCGTTGACGGTGACGCACACGTAGCGCTCGGGCAGCTCATCCAGCACCTGACATGCGGAAACACCTTGCGCATAGTGCAGGGTACGCGCCGGGGAGGCCGCCAGGTAGTCGGTGGCATCATCCACGCTCAGGCGCGCATCAATACCCCGCTCACGGCACCAAGCGAGAGAAGAATGTTCGCGCACCGTCACCGAACGGGCGGCGCGCAGCATGCGTTCCAGAACCTGCGCGTCCTCGGGGCTGAGAACCGGGCCCAGGGACTGACCGGTCACGTACACGGGCACGCCCGCATGCTCGGCGGCACACACCGCGGCGGCGCGTTCGTAGAGCAGCCAGCCGTAGCGGGAATTGAAGTTGCCGCCGCCGGAGACCACGACCGCGTCCATGGTGGCGATAGAATCCGCGAAATCCACCATGCGCTCAACGGTCCGCTCCAGCGGATGCAGCACCTCAGGTAGCGCCTGCACCTGCGGCAGGGTCGTCAGCTCAGCGGTGGAGGGGCGCTCACGGTCGGCGTGCAACTCTACCAGGATGCACTCCAGC
>CALGXU010000114.1 GCA_937935205.1 uncultured Rothia sp. | reverse complement strand
CTGAGCAGCAACCGCGGCGACGAACTGGCGGACGGTTTCAGCGGTCAAGGGCGCTTCTGGCGGCTTGATCTCCGGGTTCGCTGGTGCTGCCCATTCCACAAGGCGCGCCAGCGTATCCGTAGCTACACCAATGATGAGCCATTCAGGCGAGATTTTCTGGTACATCATCTCAACCGTCACAGTGTATAGCGGTTCACTCTGCTGCTCTTGTTCTGCCATTTTCTCTGACTCCTTCTTCCCGTGGGCTAAGCGTGAAGTACTCTTAGGCTCCGGGTTCTCTATGAGAGAGTGTACGTCTCATTGATTGTCTGGTTTCACGAAAAATATATAGAAATATCCTACCTATAGTGTTCGCAATACCGTACACTATAAGTGTAGCAGGGGGCGGGAAACCCCAGCTGCCAGAACCGCCCGACCCAGGCGGGCTACCCTCCCTGACAGAAGGAAAACATCATGCAAAACGAAGTAACTATTGGCATTTTTCTCACCGTACTGCTTATTGTCGGAGTTCTTTTGTGGCTTTTTAGTAGCCCTAAAAGCTCCGGGAGTTTCTTATTCCTCATATTGTTTGTGATTGCTGTGCTCGGGCTTAGTTTCGCTCTATATTCGTCTAGGTTGTGACAAAAAATGGAAAACACAGCAGATATTAACATTATTCTCGCTCTTATCGGTGCACTGATTGTAATCGGATGTCTTGAGTGGCTTTCTAGTAGCCCTAAAAGTTCCTGGAGATTCTTAGTCCTCACAGTGCTTGCGATTGCTTATCTGGGGGCTAATCTCTTTTGGCTGGAAAAATAAAAGCCCCTGGTGCCAGCGCCCAAGTATGGGCGTGGGAAGAGGCACCAGGGGAATCCCCCACCTGAAGGTGAGGGGACAGAAGGGCGCACATCATGAGCGCGCACAGAAAGGATAGCATGTGACGAAAATAAGGACGGTATATCTAACCTCCGCACAAGCCGCAGAAATAGCTGGAGTCAAAGAGCGCACCGTGCAGAAGAACTGCGCTGCTGGCAATCTTCATGCCGCCGGACAGATCGGCAAGACTCTAGGGTTCCTGGAGGCCGATGTGAAGGACTGGATGGATTGGCGAGAGAAGAATCCACGTTATTCCCGGGCTTGGGGTTGGAATGATAGCGGAACGCCGCGTCCCGGCGGGAAGACTATCAAGAAGAAACAGAAATTTAGCAATGAGGACTACGGGGAGGGAAGCCCCGAAGCGCCTTAATCGGTAGTGCCAACCGGTGCAGCCGAAACTTACGACAGGAAGGAAAACATCATGCTTAGCTCCCCATTCTCAATCCCAAACACCCTTTGGACTAACCTGGTCCTCGCGTTCGCCATCCTAATCTTCATTGGGCTCGCCGCCTTTATTTTGTGGCCCGACCCTAAAACTGCTCGCAAAATCAAGAACAAGATGACGTGGCACCTAGTAACGACGATTGAGAAAGAAAGCATCGACAAAGAAACACGCCTTGAAAATTTGAAAATCCGCGACTGGAACCAGTTCATCAAAAAAGAATACGTCACCAAGGACCCGACGTATGATGACGTTTTCCGTCACCGCCCCCACATCAGGTTCAAGACCAAGAGCCCGGTTCAAAAGTGGGGGGAAGAACTCACATCAGATTTCTCTTATCAGGATGGCGATACCTGGTCAATGGATGATCCGTCCTTTGACTGGAACGGTGACCCTGAAAACGTTGCACCAGGAGAAAGGCTCAACAGCGTTATTCACATTGTCCCGTCCGATAAGGATTACTCCTTCACGACAACTGAGATTTGGCATTATCGCCTCTGTAACAAGGAGCAGCTCAAAGAAGAAGGAAAGGATCACGAGCACACCGGCATGTGCGAACTTATTAACTCGGTCAAACACGTGACCTGGCACATTAGGAAAGGTTAGAAGACCATAACGAAAGGGTGCCCCGCTCTCTGCAGAGAGCGGGGCACCCTTTCGTCTGTCTCGAGGCGAAGAAAGTTTAGCGGGTGAAAATATGGTGTAAAGATGCGCGCATGCTGCTTGAAAATGCAGTCAAATTTCAGGGAGGAAACTTCGCTCCAGAACAGGGTAAGGCTGTACCGTGCGCCTGGCGAGTACGTTTGTTTCCGTCATGTGTACGGTGTGGATTCCGTACTGGTGAATCTACCCGGGGGTAACCCTGGGTTGTGGCATCTATAATACATACTAAATACTCTTATTTGCCCTTTAGATTCAAGGGGCGTATCAATTTTGCCGATAAAGGTATCAGAAAGGACGAAGAACGTGGCAGATCAGGCGTATATGGGAAACCTGGCAGATGATCCGGTGCTCCGCTACAGCCCCGACGGCAAGGCGTGGGTGAGCGGCAGAATCATCGAGAACAAGAAGGACCGGTACGATCCGACCACCCAAACGTGGGTAAAGAACGAGAACAAGCTTGTCCTGTCCTACAAGCTGTCGGGTGCGCTCGCTGAGCATTTTGCGCAGAGCGCTAAGAAGGGGCAGCGGTGGGTGATTACCGGTGATTTGGTAACTCGTGAGTTTGAGAAGGACGGGGTGCGCCGGTCTATGACGGAGATTATCGGCACTGATGCTGCTGCGTCAGTAATGTTCGGGACGACTTCGTTCACGCGGGCTTCGTCTGGGCAGCACTAGTCATAAGGTTTTTGAGGGGCGGGCACATGGTTGATGTGCCAGCCCTTCGCTGCTTGTTCCCCTGCCTGTGGAGGGGTTTCGTATTGCGGGTGAAGTCTTTATTTTCAAGGTCACCCAGGCAGGTTACGTATATACTGGGAGCATGTTTACCATACTCATTATTCTCACCTTTGCGGTCTCGTATGGCCTGCAATGGGCGATCCGCTTTGCGACTCCGGGTAGCTCTTTGGAGTCGGGGCTTCTGAAGGCGCAACTGCCTTTGACCGGAACGCTTCTTGCTGGCTCATTAGTGCTGGCGTGGCCGTCTATTCAGAAGACCCCGCCGCTGCTGGTCTTCTTGACCTCACCGCTGATCATCTTCGTTATCCTGCTGATTATGCTGGCCATGGCGCGGCGAGCGCAGTACCGCAGGACGGGTCGATCATGGCGCAGCCGCCAGAAGGAAGAGAAGCAGCGAGGTCTAGCTAAGGCAACTGCCGAGTATTGGCCGCGGTTCTTCTGGTGGCTGCGGTTGGCGCTATCTGGTGACACCCCCAAATGGAGCCCGATTCATCAGGGCTTGCTGCTAGGTGCGTTGCTGGCGGCGGCGAACCTGTCATGGGTGGGTGTGCTGATCGGTGCGTTGCTGGTGAGTGTTTCGATTGCCCGTGCTTTCTCTTTGCGCGCTAAGCAGCAGGAGCATCTAGCCCGCCTGGGTGAGTTCTTGCTCGAGAAGAAGGTCATCAAGAAGGACATGGACCCGGCGAAGGCCGTCAAGATTGATTGGGATCTTGACCAGCACACCCCCCGCCAAATCCGCATTGAATACCACGTTGGATACAGCGTGCACGAAGAACGCACCCGCAATGACTTCGAGAAGTCCTTCGACGGCCAGTTCTGGACTGATGATGCGTACAAGATCGTCTGGGATCAGCGATACAACCGAATCGTTATCTCGACAATTGTGTTGCCGGCAAATATCCGCTGGAGCGGCCGAGTCCACGAAGACCCCTACACCTTCGTCATCGGCACGAACCTTGCCACCGGCGAAGACGTGACCTTCTCCGTCAAGAGCGAGAACCCGCACGCGCTCGCCTGCGGTGGCACCGGTTCGGGTAAGTCTGAGGTGATGATGACCTACATCGGTCAGGCAATGCTCAAGGGTTGGTACGTGGCTCTGGCAGACCCGAAAACGTCAGGTCTTGTCCAGTTCACCCGTAAGCGCCGCTACAGCAACCGTAACGGCATCAATACGGGTGTGGCTCCTTTGATGGTGGGAGATGCGCGCCCGGGCATTATTGCTCACGCTACCGATATTGTCGGCTGTGGTGATGTCCTGCAGATGGCGCTGGCAGAGATGGAGCACCGCAAGCAGCTCACCGCGCTCTACAACGTCTCCAATGTGGGTAGTCTGCCTGTTGATGTTCGTGCCGGCAAGGGAGGTACCGCCCCCATTAAGCC
>CALGXU010000113.1 GCA_937935205.1 uncultured Rothia sp. | reverse complement strand
CGCGCCCAGCTCGCCGGCATCCCAGCTCGGCTCGCCCTCACGCTCAACACGCCACAGCAGCGGATCCAACGCGTCACGCTTACCGGCACGGTTCGGGTCGCCGCCGCGCTCAGCAAAAATCTCCAGCATCTCATCACGGCTCAGGTGGCAGACCTCACCCGGCGCCCATGAGTAGCCCTCAGCGTTCGCGGGCAGCTCACGCACAGCCTTCAAATCCAGGTACACGTCACCGTCAGGATGCACCACACCCTGCTCGTCCGTGAAACCGGGCACACGGTACGCCAGGCCGCGGCGCAGCAAATCCTCAATCAGCGGGAACAGCCACTCAATGGACTCCACCACACCCACATAGTGCGCCGGCGGAATCACGTTCAGCGCCTTCATGTCGGTGCGGAACAGCTCCGTCTGATCCTCAGCCAGCTCACGCCAATCAACGTTCGTGGCGGTCGCACGCTCAAGCAGCGGGTCGTCCACATCGGTCACGTTCTGCACGTACGTCACCGGCACGCCCGCATCCAGCCAGGCGCGGTGCAGTAGGTCAAAAGCAACATAGGTGGAGGCGTGACCCATATGCGTCGCGTCGTACGGGGTGATACCGCAAACGTACAGGCTCGCCGCCTTATCCTCCTGAACCTGAACAATCTCACCGGCAGAAGTATCAAAAATGCGCGGCAGCGCAGCCTGACCGGGCAGAGTCACAGAGGCGGGGGCATCCCAAGCTCGCATGGGTTTCCTTTCCGTAAAAACGCCCACACCGGTGGACGCGCCACACCCGCCGCCCAACCTCAAGGCATGCGGGTGCCAAAAAATCTACTCCAATAAGAATACCCGCCCGTGAGAAACTCACGGACGGGTATGTCATATCACGCTGAGGGCTAAAGCCTTAGAACGCCGAAGAAGTAGCGTTCAGAACGCCAGTGCCCAGACCAACGAAAATCAGGATACCGAGCGCAATGCGGTACCAAATGAAAATGCCGTAGGACTTCGAAGACACGTACTTCAAGAACCAGCCAATCATCAGGTAACCCACCACGAACGCAACCAGAGTAGCCACGATGGTCGAGGGAATACCGTAGAAGCCGGTGGCCTCCTCGCCGGTGACCACCTTGAAGGTCTTGTACAGACCGGACATGAACACGGCGGGCATAGCCAGAAGGAACGAGTAACGCGCCGCAGCCTCACGGGTGTAACCCATGAACAGACCCGCGGTAATGGTACCGCCCGAACGGGAAACACCCGGGATCAGTGCCAGCGCCTGCGCACAACCGTACAGCAGGCCGTGACGGAACGTCAGATCCTTCAGCTCACGCTGCTCGCGGCCGAAACGGTCCGCAAGACCCAGGAACACGGCGAACACAATCAGCATGGTCGCCACAATCCACAGGCTACGGAACTGCGTGTCGATGTAGTCCTCCAGCAGCAGACCCAAAATGCCGATGGGCAGGGAGCCAATAATAATCAGCCAACCCATGCGGGCATCCGGATCATTGCGCGGCACGCGGCCGGCAAGAGCACCAAACCACGCCTTGACAATGCGCACAATATCGCGCCAGAAGAAAATCAGAACCGCAGTCTCAGTACCCAGCTGGGTGATTGCGGTAAACGCGGCGCCCGGGTCAGCCCTCTCCGGCAGGATCTGGCCAACAATGTTCAGATGCGCCGATGATGAAATCGGCAGAAATTCGGTCAGGCCCTGAACGAAGCCCAAAATAATCGCTTGAATCCATTCCACGCCTTCAAGGATACAGCAGGGGTACGGCGACGGGGCGGTCCCAGGAGAGTGATATCTCA
>CALGXU010000112.1 GCA_937935205.1 uncultured Rothia sp. | reverse complement strand
TGATGAGTTCTCGGTCCATCAGACCACCTGCACAACAGAAGGGGCTCGTCAATCACAAAAATCAGTGCGTAAATGGCAGAGAGGCTGAATATTGAGTGTGTGATAAATACGCACACTGCGGTGCAGTGTAGAAAGAATTTTATCATTCAACATGCACCAATCACAGACGCCCACAGGAGACGCGATATGGCACGCGTCGTACTGGCGTACAACAAAAACAATCCCCTCCCTACCGTATATACACGATAGGGAGGGGATACAAGACAGGCAGAAGACCCACGTATTTACATTTTTATGTGGCGACAGTAGCCTAATCCATCTCTGGGTTAACGCCCCAGACGCTGCTTCACATCATCAACAGTGGCTTCCAAAATATTCTTCGCGTTCGCAATACGCTTCTTCGGCGCCAGGGCGATGCGCAACCGGTCGATAAAACCGGTACCATGCTGCGTGCTCTTGAGACTTTCCAAGTGACGAACGCCAGAAGTTTGAATGATGCTAGTACCTTCCCAACCACATAGACCGGGCTGCACCAAATATACGTCCACTCCCCATTCTCGATAGAGAGAATAATCATCAGCAACAACGCCGGGAACCGTCTCGCCAAAACATTCTACGAGTCGTTCAGCCCCAGAACGCGAAAGAAGATACAAGGCAGCACCATACAGGGGCTTTGAGCTATAGAAACTACCCATACGGTATTTACCGTACACAAAAGGAGAAAGCAACGAAAGACGGGGATAATCCATCTGAGGGTTCAACTTGCCAGCTTCAGAAGCGTAAATATCGCCCAGGTTAACCATCTGCACGTGAGGATACTTTTCGATAATCCTCTCCACTACAGGCTGCAGGTCAGGGGAAATGAGGACATCGTCCTCTGCTAGCAAAGCCCAGTCGGCATCTGAAGCGAGGAAGTCCTTCCACATGTGGTAGTGGCTCAGCATGCAGCCCTTCTCCGCGGGCCTAGGATCGCGATGCCAGCGCTTACGGAACATCTCAACATCAAATTCTTCATCAGTGATGTGATTATCACGGTTATCCACCGCAGAATAACGCTGAAAATCTTGAGCAGGTGCCCCCACCGAGAAGAAAGAATCAAACCGGTTAGCGCCGTCCAGTCCCAGAACGTATTTCAGAATTTTTGCCATGAATTTCCCCTTTACTCCGCCTTACCCAGGCGGTGCTTCACCTCATCAAAAGTGGCTTCCAGAGCATTCTTAGCATTTGTAATACGCTTCTTGGGCGCCAAAGCAATACGCACTCGATCCAGAGGACCAGTACCGTGCTGGAGACTATTCACCTTATCCAGATGACGCTTGCCAGATTCCAAGATGACGCTACTGCCCTCCCAACCGCACAGGCCAGGCTGCACAAAACGCACATCCACGCCCCACTGCTGGTACAGCCTATAATCATCAGCCACAGTACCCGGAACCTTACTCTCGAACTGCTTGAGCAACAGCTCAGCACCCGAACGAGAAATCAGATACAGGCCGGTACAAACCAAAGGCCAGCTACCGTACGGCTTACCCATACGGTACTTGCCGTATACGAAGGGAGACAACAACGACAAGCGAATATACTCCACGTGCGGATTCAATTTGCCAGCGTCATTCGCAAAAGAATCACAAAGGTTCACCAGTTGTACCTGCGGATACTTCGTGATAATTGCGTTCACCACCGCCTCAGCGTCAGGAGAAATAAGGATGTCGTCTTCAGCAATCAGCGCCCAATCAGCGTCACTAGCGACGAAGTCACGCCACATCTTCACGTGGCTGAGCATACACCCCTTCTCAGCGGGGTTAGGGTCACAATGCCAACGACTACGGAAAAACTCTACGTCAAATTCTTCATCAGTGACGTGGTTATCGCGGTTGTCCACCGCGGAGTAACGGACAAACCCCTGCGCGGGAGCGCCCACAGAATAGAACGAGTCAAAACGGTTAGCACCGTCCAGACCCAGAACATATTTAGTGATTCTCATCAAAAGAATCCTCCGATTTCATGATGACGTCGCATGGGGAGCACATAGTGCTTAGAGGGGAACCCGGACATGGCACATGTCGTGCAAACGTCAGGTGGTTGGGGTATCTCTATCTACGACTTCCGGAAGAGAATATTTATTACGAGAGTGAATAATATGAAACTATCACAGAAACATGCACATTCACTAATAAAAGATAATGCACAATCGCAACTGTCATAGAACATCGTACTGAAAAATACACTCGCCTTATAACCTGGCAGACTGATTAGCCTACCACTGACCGTACACACGCTCCGAATTTTC
>CALGXU010000111.1 GCA_937935205.1 uncultured Rothia sp. | reverse complement strand
CAGGATCTTCTGTGCAGATAAAACCGATGTTCATGTGCCTTAGTATATGGCAAAGGTGGGTAGTCAGCTGCTGAGTACCGGCTCCAATTACGACCTGAGAAGGATCAGCAATAACGCCACGCGAGGAATATACATATTTGGAAATTTCGTAGCGCAGTGCCTGCTCTCCTTGAACATCACTTTCGAACAAAAGGAGATGAGGGTATTCATTGAAGACTCTAGATGTGCACTTCTTCCACTTTTGAAAATCAAAGGCAGATAGGTCATAAAGGTACCTAGAGTTATCAAAGCTTTGAGTTGTTAATTCGAAGATATCGTGGTCGCTATCCCCCTGAACATCTGAAAAAGCATCAATCTTAGATACATAGTAGCCAGACTGAGGCCTGCTTGTTATATAGCCCTCGGTGAGTAGCTGGTTGTAGGCCTGTTCAGCAGTCGTAATGGAAATCTCGTTGAGCTCAGCTAGCTTTCTCAGAGAAGGTAATTTTTCACCGGTTTTAATATTTCCACTTAAAATATCGCTTCTTATGTGGCGATAGAGCTGAATGTATAGCGGCGTGCTCTTGTCATTCTTTTTACTTGCAACAAATGGCTTCATATACCCTCCAACTGTATATCAAAATAATGTGTAATTCATCTTTTTAATACATACACTTTAAGTTTATTATACCCCTGCATGGGGCAATGTCAAATGGAGCTCATAGTATTGCAAGAATAGGTGTTTTGTTGTAGGATAATAATGTTGAATTATGTTTATTTTTAGGGCTACTGTATATGTATATATATGGAGCATTTAAAAGTATTAATGGCAATAAAATGCTATAGGATGGAATAATGGAAAATATAATTAAAATAGAGAATCTTTATTTTCAGTATCCACATGGGGAGGACGAGGAGCCGAAGCTAGCGATAAAGGGCGTGAGTCTAGAGATCGAGGAGGGCTCATTCACTGCAATTATTGGTCAAAACGGCTCAGGTAAGTCGACCCTTGCGAAGAACCTAAACGGGCTTTTGCTTCCGGGCAAGGGTGCAGTCTATGTTTCTGGTATGGATACTAGGGATGAGGATAAGATTTGGGATATAAGACAGACTGCTGGAATGGTTTTTCAGAACCCTGATAATCAGCTCGTTTCTGCAATTGTTGAGGATGACGTGGCTTTCGGACCGGAGAACATAGGAATTAATCCGGTCGAGATCAGAGCGCGGGTCGACGAGGCGCTTGACGCCGTGAAGATGGGGAAGTACAAGAGGAAAGCGCCTCATCTGCTTTCGGGCGGCCAAAAGCAGCGCATCGCTATCGCGGGCGTTGTTGCCACCAGGCCTAGGTGCATTATCTTTGACGAGCCGACAGCGATGCTCGACCCGCGCGGGCGCAAGGATATCATGGAGATAATTGAGAAATTGCACCGTGAGGGAATAACTGTGATACTCATAACACACTTTATGGATGAGGCGGTAAAAGCAGATAGAGTAGTGATTATGAATAAGGGACAAATACTGCTAGACGGAACACCAGAGCATGTATTTTCTCAGGATGAGCTGATTAGATCAGCAAGGCTAGATGTGCCGATGGCCGCAGAGATTGCCATATATCTCAGAGAAAACGGCATAGATGTGCCACCAGAGGTGGTTACAGCAGAAAGGCTAAAAGAATTCGTATGTCAATACAAGTAAAGAATTTAACACATATATATAGCAAGGGTATGCCGGATGAACAGCTAGCCTT
>CALGXU010000110.1 GCA_937935205.1 uncultured Rothia sp. | reverse complement strand
TGTGGTTTCAGGTGTATGAGCGGTGGCGTATGCCGCTGCATCTACGGTTGCTCGTCCGTCGGCAGATTCTTCTGCGTCCGGATACTCGGTTTCTGTACCGTCATCGTAGCTATCAGCCTGCAGGTACTCTTCCTGTTCAGTATAGGCGGGTTCGTCCTGCAGGTGGTAGGTTTCGCCCTGAGACCCGGCATGCGACTCGGCAACGCTGTACTGTTCCGAGCCGGGCAGTGCTGAGAGCCTGTGAGAGCTGTCGGTCTTCTGCGCTGTAGCAGCCTGCCCTGCGGAGGCGCTTGCCTCCTTGCGGGAGTCAGCCTGCACAGCCTGCGGGGATTCTTCCGGCATCGTCTCAGCGCCCTGGTATCGTTCCAGGCCGAGGAAACCCGCCAGACGGCTTTGTTTCGCCATGATTCTCTCGCTGTTCTTTCACGTTGGTGGTGTACAGGTTCTGCCGTAGTGCGTCATCAGAAGGTGTGTGCGTAACGGTACGCCATGCACCGGCATGTATATATTACCAGCGCCCACCCCGCGCAGGCGGTCAAGGGCACCGATGATTATGCCGCCGGGCGCTTACCCATGATGTCGCTACCCACGCGCACGCAGGTCGAGCCCCAACGCACCGCCGCCTCCAAATCCCCGCTCATACCGGCGGAAATCTCGGTCGCGTGCGGCACCTGCTCACGCACCAGCGACGCCAGCCCGTAGAGCTTCTCAAAGGCCTCATCCGGGTTCATGCCCAGCGGCGCCACCGCCATCACACCACCGCAACGCAGATGCTCGTGGTTCTCGATGCGCTCCACCAGCTCCAGCAGCTCGGAGGCGCTCGTACCGCCACGCGCGCCCTCAGCGGCGTGACCAGCCGTCGCGACCTCCGCCAGGGACACCTGCACCAGGCAGGTCAGCGCACCCTGCTCCGCCGCCGCGGGTGCGGGCGCCTCCCCCGCCTCGAAGCGTGCCAGCTGGTTCGCGTACGCCTTCGCCAGCGCATCCGCCAGGGAGGGGCGGTCCACCGAATGCACGCTGGAGGCGTACTTGACCACGGACTTCGCCTTATTCGTCTGCAGCTGACCGATAAACGCCCAGTGCGGGGGCTGCACCTCACGCTGGGAGCAGTAGGCGGCAAGCTCGCGAGCCTTCGCGCTCGCCTCCTGGTCGCGGTTCTCACCGAAGAGGGACACTCCCCCATCCAGCAGCGCCGCCGCGTCGGAGGCGGGGAAGAACTTCGTGACCGTCACCAGCTGCACCGGAGCGCTCGCCTCGGTACGCACGGCGCTGTGGTCCTGCTCCGCGGTGCGGATACGCTCAAGCACGCGGCGGTAGTTCTGCAGCAGCTGCTCGGCGCGTTCGGGAGCGTAGTGCAGGTTCTGTTCTTCTACATTCATTTCAGACATCTTTTCTCTCCTTCAGCGCCTCTACGCGGCAGGCTCCGCCGCCTTCTCGATCCACACCAGACCCGCAATGCGGCCCGGCTTCTCACCGCGGTTCGTAAACCCGCGATGCGAATACACCTGCGGCTCCTCAAACGTGCACTGCGCACAGTCCATGCACACGTCCACGCCAGCCTCTTCCAGCACGGCGCGGGCACCGGCGGGCAGATCCAGGCCGGGGGTCTGCTGGCTGGTCACCGAATGTACCTGCGGAATCAGCTCGGTGGATTCAGCCCGCATATCTTCGGGCACCTCGTAGCAGCTACCGCAGATGCTCGGGCCCAGCCACGCGGTGATTTTCTCTGCGCCGAGCTGACGCATCCGCTGCACGGTCTGCTGGAGCACGCCGTCGAGCAGGCCGCGGCGGCCAGCGTGAGCCACCGCCAGGATCGGTTGCCAGTTCGCGACCCGCTCACCCACCAGCACCACGGGAATGCAGTCCGCCACCATAATCGCCAGCGGGCGACCCTCACAGCTAATCGCCGCATCAGCAACCGGGGAGTTCTCCAGCACCGCGCGGGCACGCTCCACGTTACGCTCCTGCGGGGCACCGGGCGCGTAGGATTCCACCGCGTAGTCTTCCGGGTAGGCGACCTGCACGCCGTGCACCTGGTTCAGGTAGAAGAACGAATCAGTACCCAGCGCCACCCCCAGGGCGGCACGGTGGTTGAGGGTGCGCACCAGGGAGGCGTCCATACCGCCGCCGAGCTCATCATCCACGTGCAGGCCCAGGTTGCCCGCCGCGCGGGAGGTGAAGCCCACCCGCACACGCCAGGGGCCCAGAGTGAGGGTATCGGCAGAGGCAAGTAGCGAAGTTTTGGGGTTATCGCTCATCTTCTATTCCTTATCAGATGTCAGCGGGTAGAACGGCGGGTATAGCAAAGGGGAGCCGAGAACAGCACAATGTGCGTGTTTCTCAGCTCCCCTATAGCTTCATAAGACTCTCAGCCGTGCAACGCTTAGGCGTTCACAGCCGGGCAGACTACTTCAGGAAGTCAGGGACGTCCAGGGTGTCGCGGCGAGCCGGAGCTTCCTCCACAACCGGGGGAAGGTCAACGTCGAAGCCAGCAGCGCCGGTGGAAGCCGGAGCAGCAGCGGGTGCGTTGTAGCCGTAGCCGTTAGCAGCCGGAGCAGCGGTGGAACCGCCGAAGGATGCCTGGGTGCGCTGAGCCTGAGTAGCCGCAGCAGTGGAAGCGTTGGAGTTGGTCTCCGGGTTCACTGCGTCGAAGCCAGCAGCAATCACGGTCACGCGAGCCTCATCGCCCAGTGCGTCGTCAATAACCGCGCCGAAGATGATGTTTGCGTCGGGGTGAGCAACTTCCTGAACCAGGCGTGCAGCCTCGTTGATCTCGAACAGACCCAGGTCGGAGCCACCCTGAATGGACAGCAGAACGCCGTGTGCACCGTCGATGGATGCTTCCAGCAGCGGCGATGCGATAGCCAGCTCAGCTGCCTTCACGGCACGGTCCTCACCGGATGCCGAGCCGATACCCATCAGAGCCGAACCTGCACCCTGCATGACAGACTTAACGTCAGCGAAGTCAAGGTTGATCAGGCCGGGGGTGGTGATCAGGTCGGTAATGCCCTGCACACCGGAGAGCAGAACCTGGTCAGCGGACTTGAATGCGTCCAGCATGGAGACGTTACGATCCGAAATCGACAGCAGTCGGTCGTTCGGAATAACGATCAGGGTATCAACCTCATCGCGCAGAGCAGCGATACCGGTCTCAGCCTGGTTGGAGCGGCGACGGCCTTCGAAGGTGAAGGGGCGGGTCACCACACCAATGGTCAGAGCGCCGAGGGAGCGGGCAATACGTGCCACGACGGGTGCGCCACCGGTACCGGTGCCACCGCCCTCACCTGCGGTCACGAAGACCATGTCTGCGCCCTTGAGGACTTCCTCAATTTCCTGCGCGTGATCCTCGGCTGCCTGACGGCCAACCTCGGGGTTTGCGCCCGCGCCAAGACCGCGGGTCAGCTCACGACCAACGTCCAGCTTAACGTCTGCATCGGACATCAGCAGAGCCTGAGCGTCAGTGTTGATAGCAATGAACTCAACGCCGCGCAGACCAACCTCAATCATGCGGTTGACTGCGTTGACGCCACCGCCGCCGATACCAACGACCTTGATGACTGCCAAGTAGTTCTGGGGAGTTCCAGCGTCCATGTATTCCTCGATTGTTCCGTGTTCCAGCTTCGGAAGACCCGCAGCTTAATCTAAGCCTGAAGGTTTCCTCTAAAGAATGACTTTATCTGCTAGGATACCAAACTGTTTTTGTTGGTTCCTAGTCACACAGCGCAATTACCCCCTCTTTTTGCGGATTTCACACAAAAAGGGAGGATAAAGCGCCTGAATGGTTCCCCTAACGGGTCACCGGTACGCGCGGGGCAGACACGTCATAGACGGTCACCTTCTGCGTCTGTGCCTCAGAGGAGCTCTCCTCCTGAGCACGCTTGGCAATAGCCTGGCGCAGGGAGAGAAGGACCTTAGCCTTCAACTCGCTCTCTTCAGCGGTTCCCCACTGCACCGTAGTATTATCCCTCAAGGTTAGAGTGATACTTGAGGTTGAAGTAGCGCTGGCTTCCTTAACCTGAGCTAGAAGTTCAGAGGGCATCGCCGAAAGCGCGGCAGAAATAGTGCGGAACTCAGCCGAAGTCTTCGGGTCATCACCGCTGAAACGCACCAGCGGCACCGACGTATCGGGCTGAGTCGCCGACTCCAGCAGGCTCACACCATCACTATCAACAGTATGGTACGTATCGCCCTGCTTCACAACCGCAACCGCGGTGCGCTCCTTCAGAGTCACCACCAGCTCATGCGGCGGACGGCTCTCCACCTGCACGCTACGAATCACATTATCCTGCCCGATCAGCTCACGCACCTTCTTCTCGTCAATGCGAGTGAGCGGAACACCGCGCAGAGGCTCCAGCTTCTGCTCCACCTGACTGGTTTCCAGCAGGGATGCGCCGCGCACCGTAATCTTTTCAGTCGCCAACAGGGGCGAGAAGAAGACCAGCACCACGTACAGCACCGCAATAATAGCCAGCGCCGAGGCAGTGTACAGCAGCTTACGGGCACGAGTCAGAGGCGCACGTTCCTTACGGGGGCGCTCCTCAGCACGCAGACCGTCCAGGCCCGGATCCTGACGCAGACGCTCGCGCTGAGCCTGACGGCTCGCACGCTCGCGTTC
>CALGXU010000109.1 GCA_937935205.1 uncultured Rothia sp. | reverse complement strand
CACGCTCACCACGCGCCGACCGCCCGACTGCAGGTAATACCAAACCAGCGCCACGAACGGGCCCAGAGCTGCCAGCACCAGCGCACGGCGCGCCGGATCGGCGCCGTCAGTGACCATCGGGTGGTGGCCCTCCGAATGACCGAATGTGAGCTCCTGCATAAAATCCAGCACATAGTGCAGGGCAATCGCTCCCAAACCGCTGAACACGCCCGTGACCAGCGCAGCAAGAGTCAGACCCAGCAGGAGGCGAAACGAAAAAGAACGGGAACCCGCAGGCTTCTGGGGGCTATTCGTGGGTGAATGGGGATGAAAAGACATGGATTGAGGCCGTAACGTGTTGCGTGCTGTGTGTTGGGTTGAGGCTTCACAACCCGCGCGAACCGCGGCGAAAGCCGTAGCGCAAACCGGATGGAAACCGTAGCGAAATCGGGGGAGACAAAGCCAATTTAATTTTACGCCGCGCTTTTTGCGCCTCAGCAACGGGGGCAACGCGAAAACCCGGTTTCGGATGGCAACACGAGCCTCGCCCACGGGGCCGGCGCATCAACTCTCGGCTTTCATGCGTTGGTTCGGTGTGCCCCAAACCACCCGCACCCGCTATGCTGGAAGGGCACGCCTCCACACGCCCGCCGCGCACAGCACACCGCGCACCCGCAGGGCGCAGGCACCCCATTAGGAAGGATCAACGATGACCGCAACTATTGCTTTTCTCGGCACCGGCTCCATGAACGGCTCCATCGCCGCAGGTCTGCTCGCCGCAGGCCACGACCCCGCCCACATCCGCGCCACCGTGCGTAGCGAAGAATCCCGCGCCGCTCTCGCCCAGCGCCTCGGCGACCAGGTAGAAATCATCACCACCGGCGGCGAAGCCGACGGCAACCACAAGGCAACCGCCCACGCAGACGTCGTGCTGCTCGGCGTGAAGCCCTACGGCATCGTCGAGCTTGCCCGCGATATCGCACCCGCCCTCGCACCGAACGCCGTCGTGGTGTCCGTTGCTGCTGGCGTGACCCTCGAAACCCTCGCCGAGTGCCTTCCCGCAGGTCAGCCCATTGTTCGCTGCATGCCGAACACCCCCTCCTCCGTGGGCAAGGGCGTGCTCGCCATCTCCACCACCGACACCGTAAAGGATGAGCAGAAGAAGCTCGTCGAAGAGGTCCTGGGCACCGTCGGTCTGGTTGTTGAGGTCCGCGAAGACCAGATGGATGCGGTCACCGCCGTCTCCGGTTCCGGCCCGGCATACGCATTCCTGCTTGCGGAGGCGATGGCCGCCGCCGGCGAGAAGCTCGGCCTGGACGCAGACACCGCCCTCAAGCTTGCCAGCGCAACCGTTGCCGGTGCGGGCTTCCTGCTCGACACCAACCCGGATGCGCCCGCCCTGCGCCGCGCCGTGACCAGCCCGAACGGCACCACCGAGCGTGCACTGAACACCTTCGTGGATGGTGGCCTCTTCCAGCTGACCGAGGATGCGATGCGCGCCTGCGCGGCACGTTCGGCGGAAATGAGCCAGCTGTACACCGCTGACGAGGACTAGTCATTACGGACTAACCAGCGGGGACTAATACCGTCCGGTAGCATCCCTATGATTGGGTAAAACCACAGAAAACAGCCTCCTCCCGGCAGAACGGGAAGAGGCTGTTTTTCTATGCTTATTTGCTTTTCTATGTCTATTCGCGGGCTCCTCAAACACAGGCTCCTCAAACACCTGCTCCTCAACGCGGGCTGCTCAAAGCCGGCAAAGACAGGAAAAGTAACCGCCGCGGGGTATGGAAAAATGCGCTTAGGGGCGCGCCGCGAAACGCTCAATCAAATCCACCTGACCGGACACAATCAGAATGTCGCGCGAGTGAATACGGGTAGTCGCGTCCGCGTAGGTGAAGTCCTCACCGGGGGACTTAATACCGACCACGGACACGCCGTACTTGGAGCGGATATCCGACTCGGCGAGGGTGAAGCCGTGGGTTTCCTTCGGTGGGCGCATCTTCGCAATCGCGAAGTCGTCATCAAACTCAATGTAATCCAGCAGACGACCCGAAACCAGGTGCGCGGCGCGGCGGCCGGCGTCCGCCTCCGGGTAGACCACGTGGTGCGCGCCAATACGCTCCAGAATCTTGCCGTGCGCGGGGGTAATAGCCTTCGCCCAAATACGCTCCACACCAATGTCTACGAGGTTCGCGGTAATCAGCACGGATGCCTCCACCGAGGTGCCCACACCCACCACGGCGGAACCGAAATCGTCCGCACCCAACTGGTGCAGGGTGTCGATATCGGTCGCATCGGCGGAGACCACGTGCGTCAGCACACCAGACCACTTCTGCACCAGCTCGGGGTCCTTCTCAATAGCAAGGACCTCCTTGTTCTGCAGGCGCAGCTGGGCCGCAACCGCGGAGCCGAAGCGTCCCAGACCAATCACGAGGACGGGGGCGTTATGTGCACTAGCCAATGGTGGGCCTTTCTTCGGGGAACTTGTAGAGGCGGCGGCGTGAACGCATCGCCAGGCCGGTTGCGGCGGTGGTTGTACCCACACGACCAATGAGCATCAGAACGCTGAGCACGTACACGCCTGCCGGAGGTAGGCTGGCGGAGAGGCCGTTCGAGAGGCCGCAGGTCGCGAAGGCGGAGATGACCTCGAAGATGACCTCTTTGAGATCTGCGCCGCTGATGATAAGAATCGATGCGGTGCCAACACCTACCACGGTAGCACCCATAACAATCACAGAGATGGCAATGCGCAGAGAGGATTCGGGGATGGTGCGATTGAACGCTACGACCTTCTGATCACCTCGCGCCTCGGCAAGAATCGATAGGGCAATCACGGCGATGGTGGTGACCTTCACGCCGCCTGCGGTCGAGCCGGAGCCGCCACCAATGAACATGAGCGTGTCCGTCAGTAGCGTGGAGACGGGGGTGATGGCGTCCATGTCGACCAGGTTGAAGCCGCCCGAACGCATCATCACGGAGGCGAATATCGCGTTGAGAACCTTCTCTCCGGGGGAGTAGCCGCCGATGGTGGCGGGGTTATTCCATTCGAAAAGGCCCCAGAAGAACGCGCCGAAGACGAAAAAGAACAGGGTCGTGACGACTGTCAGCTTAGCCGTGAGCGACCAGTGCCGGGGGCGGAAAGGATTGCGCTGAATCGCAATGAAAACGGGGAAACCGAGCGACCCCAGGAACACGGCAATACAGATGGGTACGAGTAGGAAAAAATCGTGGCCGTAGGGCACGATACCGTCTGAGTGCGGGGTGAAACCGGCATTGTTGAAGGCCGAGACAGAGTAGAAAATGCTGTGCCAGATGGCTTGAAAGGGGTCTTCACCCAGGGTCAGGAAACGCGGAATCAGCACGAGCGCAATGATCGCCTCAATGGAGAAGGAAGCATAGGAAACGCTCTTGACGATGCCGCCGACCTCGCCGAGACGGCTGATGTTCAGGTCTTCCTGAGCGATGAGTTTGGTGCGCAGACCCATTTTGCGGCCGATAGCCAGCGCCAGCAGGGAGGTGATGGTCAGCGTGCCCAGGCCACCCACTTGGCAGGCGAGAAGAATCATTGCCTGCCCGAAGGTTGACCACTGCTGGGCTGTGGAGACGGTGGTTAGACCCGTAACGGTCACCGCGCTGGTAGAGGTAAAGAAGGCATGGTGGAAGGGGGCCGGCTGCCCATCGTTGGAAGAGATGGGCAGTAGCAGAGCAAGCGTGAAGAAGATGATGACCAGCAGGAACGCGCCAATCGCGGTGCGTGAGGGGGACGCCAGAACTGAGGAATCAATGAAGTCGCGGAAGCGTTCGAGAGTCTTCTGGTTGAACTCTAGCGGGGTTCGTTTGCACTGAGTCTCGGGGTCTTCGTGGTCACGTAGGGTAGGCAGACGGTCAAGATCGATGCCGGGCACGCTGGTGAGGATGCTGAGGTTTTCAGCTTCGAGGCGGTCGCGGCGGCGTCGGCGAACCTGCTGCTTTTGCGGCTCGGAGGTGGCGCCGCTGAGGGTGTCCCAGCGGCGGTTGAGCTGGCCCTGGGGATGGTGGTGTCGGCGCCGGGTGCGGCGGATGATGCGTCCCATGCGCCTCCTTCAGTGGGTGTCTGGGTGTTGGTGTGTTGATGTGTTGGGCGGCGGTTTGAGCCTGTGTTTAACGCCTTCTAGTGTATCGCGCCGGGTGCCTACTGAAGGGGGTTGAGGCTCTGGTGGTTTGGGAGTAAATATGTGAGCTTGGAGAAGGCGTGCAGTTGGTTTTGTGGGTGGAATAACGAAAACTATATATTCTGAATTAGCTATATAAGTATTGAGGGTCCGGGTGGCTCGCATATGCCTAGGATGAGATACAGGAAATCACCACGAGATGTGATAGGCGCTTCATGCTTTTCTCCCCTTCAGTGCTTCATATTGAGGTAGCATTCAGCGGTCTTTCAGAATTTTTGAAGGTAATTTCCGTATCACCCTCATTCTAAGCTTGAGGCGCCACTTTATATGTCATAATCGCTATATGCATTCTGATGTTTTTTCTGTCATCGCGGATCCGACTCGACGCCGAATTGTGCGTATTCTCGCTGAGCAAACCCACACGGTGGGCGCAGTGGTTGAAAAGCTGGGCATGAGCCAGCCGACCATTTCGAAGCACCTGAAAGTCCTTCGCGATGCAGATGTGGTCTCCGTGACCGTGGAGGGGCAGCGTCGCCTCTACTCCCTGAACCCGGATGTATTCGCCACCGTGACCGAGTGGATTAACGAGACCGTTCAGATTGCACGCCAGTCCAATGAGGCGCACGCGCCCGTGGCACTGCCCGGTGGCGTGACTGCATCTGCCCCCGATAAGGCGACGACTGAGAACACAGCCGAGAAGCCTGCGGAGAAGCCGGTCGAGAAGACCTCTGAACAGAGTGCCCAGAAGTCCGAAGCTGAAGAGTCTGTTCAGAAGCTTGCTCCCGCCGCTACTGCACCGACTGTAACCGCACCGGCTGCAGCTGCATCGACTGCAACTGAGGAGAGCGCAACCGCAGAGAAGTCCGAGGCGACCGACTCTGAAACTCTCACCGTTGAGGCACCCACCTCCGAGGAAATCGAGCAGGCTCGCATTCAGCGCGCCCGCGCACAGTACCTGACCCCCAGCGCGCGCATCTACTCGCGCCCTGCGGAGCAAGCTGCCGAAAGCATCGCCTCTGAGCCTGTCGCTGAGAAGGCAGGAGCTGTTGAGCCCACCCCGCAGGAAGAGGCTGTGGATAGCACCCCGATGCGCCCCTTCACTCCCGCATCCTACGGCTACGACGCTGGGGTGACCCCCGCGGCGTCGGCAACCCCCGCTCAGCCCGCTACCCCTGCGGCACCTGCTGAGGCTAAGCCTGTTGTAGCGCAGAAGCCGGTGGTATTCCCTCAGCCTGCGGCTGTGGTGCCTTATGGCATTGACCCCGCTGCGGTTGTGGGTGGCTCGATTCAGCCTATCGCTGTGATCCCCGAGGCTGTTGTGCTTGAAAAGGTCGCCGAGGAAAAGGCTACCGACGAAAAGGGCGCAGCTGAGAAGCCTGTTGCACCCGCTGAATCCGTCAAGGAAGAAGCAACCCGCCAGGAATTTGCAGCTGAGGATTCTGCAGCTGAAAAGTCTGTGATTGAGAAGAACGTAGCGGATGAAGTCGCGGCAGAAGAGCCCGTGAAGGCTGAATCCGTGAAGGCTGAATCTGCTGAGGAAGCAGCTTCGCCCGCAGAAGCTGCTGAGAAGGCTGAGCCCGGTGAGGGCGAACCTGCCAATGATGAGCCTGTCGAGGGTGAGCCTGCTAAGGCTGAAACCTCCGCTGAGGAGCCCGAGTACCAGACCATGCCCGCCTACGATTCGGTGTACCGCCCCAGCACTGAGACGACCAGCACCGAGGCCAAGGACACCCATCGCGGTGGCCTCTTCGGCTTCCTGCGTGGCCGCCGCCGCTAAGACGGGCGGCTAGAGTCTGCTCTGCCGATTTTCCGGCATAACTCTCTGTAAAACACACACTCTCACTCACTTTCGACCGAAAGACGCATTCACGTGGCTATTCATCGTAAAATTCTGCGCTGGCTCGAGAACGAACTGTTCGAGGGCAACATTCAGCTGGGTCAGGACCTGCCCAGCGATAGCGAGATTGCACGCGCTATTGGTGTGGGTCGTTCCCGCACCCGCGAGGCTCTGCGCACCCTGGAAGATATGGATCTGGTGCAGCTGTACAACGGTCGCGGCAAGGAAATGCTGGTGCACCTGAGCGATGAGCCGGCTTCCGCCGCTAGTGCTGCTCTGCGCCTGCACATGTCCAGTTCGCGTTACCCGACTCGTGACCTGGTGCAGACCCGTATTCTGCTGGAAAGCTGGGCGATTGCGCGTATTGACCCGAAGACCGCCTCCTTCGTGGAGATGGACGAGGTCCTCGAGCAGATGGAAGACTTCGACCTGTCGATTCGTGATTTCCTGGAGCTTCTGTTGACGTTCCACCACCAGGTGATGCGTTGCGGTGGTAATGAGTTGCTGGTGGGTCTGCTCGCGTCGGTGCGTCAGCCTAGCTTTGAGTCGATGCTGTCGCTGGTGGGTCGTATGCCGCTGTGGAGTAGCGCTGTGGAGCGTCTGCGTGCTGAGAGCCGCGCTATTGCGGAGGCTTTGAAGGCGGGCGATTCTGCGACGGCTCGTGCCATGGTGATTGGTCAGCTGCGCGGCATGTATTCCGATGCCGGTATTGACCTGGAGCAGGAGGCGACCTCTGCGAACGGTCTGCCGGGTGAGCCGATTGCTTCTGAATTTGCGCCGGTTGATGTGGATGAGTTTGCCGCCGATGACTTTGACGATTTGATGCAGGATGATGCGTCCTTCGCTGATGTGGGGGCGTTGCCCGCCGCGGATGCTCCTGTTGCGGCGTCCGCTGAGCCGGCTCAGGTTTCTGCGCCGGTTTCTGCTGTGGTGTCTGTGCAGTCTGCTGACGTGGAGTATGAGCAGCCCGAACCCGAGGTTGCCCACGTTGATGAGGCTGCGTCTGAGAATCCCTCCGAGCAGGCTGATACCTCTGCTGAGACTACAACTGGCGCGGATGTTTCTGCTTCTGACAAGGTAGAACGTTCCATTCCCGCTGCGTCCCAGTCCGCACCTGCTGTAACTCCTGCAACCCCCGCACAGCCTGCCGTTCCATCGGTGAGCCTGGATGTGCCGCTGAGCTTCGGTACCCCGCGCCGTAGCACCGC
>CALGXU010000108.1 GCA_937935205.1 uncultured Rothia sp. | reverse complement strand
TCCGATCTGAAAAGGTTAGTCATCCGCTGCTGTCCGTGTTCGCCGCGGTGGCTGCGTGCGGTGAGGCGGTGCGGGCGGATTTGGGAGCGGAGAATATCTTTATCCAGGGCGATATCGTCTGCGCTGGCTCCGGCGTCGGAGTTGCTGGTGGCGGCTGTGGTATTGAGAGGCATGGTGTGTCCCATCGGTATTGCGGGTGAGGTCTTATAGGGGGCGGAGATGAGCTGGTTTGGGTCATGGTTCCTCCGCGCTGAGGGTGTTCGAGGCGGTGCGAAAATATCCTTGTGGGCGGCGAAAAGCGGCCTAATCTGCCGGGGCATAGATTCCACTTTTTAGTATAGGGTTTGTGAAGAATAGCGTTGAGCGGAACGGGGCGTATTTTCTCCGCACCCCTAAGAATGTACCTTCACTGATATGTAGTTAGTCACGTTGAAGATTTTTTCATGTCATAGTCTCGATAAATCGCCTTAAGTACTTTACAACTTAGGGTATTCTTGTGGCATGGCTACTGAAATTAAGTCTGTTACTAAGGCAGTTATTCCTGCTGCTGGTCTGGGCACCCGATTCCTGCCCGCAACGAAGGCAACCCCCAAGGAAATGCTCCCCGTCGTCGATCGCCCCGCGATTCAGTACGTGGTGGAGGAAGCAATTCGTGCCGGTCTGAACGACGTTCTGATGATTACCGGCCGTAACAAGCGCGCTCTCGAGGATCACTTTGACCGCGTTCCCGTTCTGGAGCAGCAGCTCGCTGAGCAAGGTAAGGACGCCTTGCTCGCATCCGTGGTAGCTACCAATGAGATGGGCGGCGACCTGCACTACGTGCGTCAGGGTGACCCCAAGGGTCTGGGCCACGCTGTTCTGCGCGCAAAGCGCCACGTCGGCGATGAAGCATTCGCTGTTCTGCTCGGCGATGACCTGATTGACGAGAAGGAAGACCTGCTCACTCGCATGGTGGAGGTCCAGGAGCGTACCGGCGGTTCCGTCGTTGCTCTGATGGAGGTTCCCCGCGAGGCTATTTCCGCTTACGGTGCAGCTGCTATTGAGGCTGTTGAGGGCGAGGACGGTTTCGTTAAAATCACCGGTCTGGTTGAGAAGCCTGCAGCTGATGAGGCTCCCTCGAACTACGCTGTGATTGGTCGTTACGTTCTGAGCTCGAAGGTCTTCGAGGTTCTGGAGAACACCGCTCCGGGCCGCGGCGGCGAAATTCAGCTGACTGACGCTCTGCAGACCCTGGCTCAGGGCGAAGGCGAAGGCGAAGGTGTCTACGGTGTGGTCTTCTCTGGCCGCCGTTTCGACACCGGTGACAAGCTGTCCTACCTGAAGGCAAACGTTATTCTTGCTGCTGAGCGTCCCGAGTTCGGTGACGACCTGCGCGCTTGGCTGAAGGACTTTGTCGCAGAGAACTGCTAAGCACTCTGCATCGGCTCTCTGACGAGGGCAACCGATAAATACCAACCACGCTGAGGAAGGCGTTCTTTCCGGTGGGGCGTTAGCTCCGAGGGAAGGCGCCTTCCTTTGCGTCGTACGTGGGATATTGCTGAGTGAGGGCTTGGCAATGGTCTTGCGTTGAACGTGCGCAAGCATCTTCGGATGCATATTCCTTCCGGGGTATATGCGCATATCCAGCCCGATTCTTTCCTCTTATGGAAAGCATCGGGAATATAAGGGTATGATTAAAGTCTAGGGATAAAGGGACGATAGAGGGCGACCTGATATGACGCTGTTGAACACCTCGGGTGTGTTGGTAATTCTGACCGTGATTTTGCTGCTGTGGTTTGTGCCCAGGAGCCTGCGTCGCGCGCCTGCTGGTCCTGCCATGGAACCCGAGCGTCCCCTGATTAGCGCCGAGCGTACTGCAGAGGATATTCTCGCCTCCGCGGGTGTGCTGCTGAATGAGTCGGAGGCGTACCAGTCCTCCGATCATGCGGTGGCGCCGGGTACCTCCCTGCCCTCTTCTGCTCTTCCGCAGGCTTCTTCCTCTCACGCTGTCGATGAATCCGCTCAGCCTGCGCCCGATACGGCTTCTATTTCGCAGATTCGCGATTCTTCCCCCACCGCGCCCTACACCGATGAAATTCCGGTCGTGGAGGAGGCAAAGCCTTCCGTCCTGTCGTACTTTGATACCTCAAGCCCGAGCGGTATTGCCCTGCTGGTTGCCGCCGGTCTGGGTGTGCTTGCCCTGGTCACCGGCCTTCTGGCACTCTTTGCTGGTTTGGCGTGGGGTTGGGCTGTCCTCTTCCTGATTCTTGCCGGTGGTGCGTGGGCTGTGAGCCGCTCCGGTCTGCTGGAGTCTCTTGCCCATCAGGTGAAGGCGAACCGTGATGAGCGCCGCGCCAAGGCTGAAGTAGAAGGCGCTGAGGGTGATGATGCTGAGGACGAAGCGTACGAAGGCTCCGAGGATGACGAATCCTACGATGATGCACCCGAATCGGTAGATGGCCCGGGTGCTGAGGGTACGGATTCTGAGGCTGCTGAAGAATCTGAGCCTCAGTCGCGCCCCGCTACCCGTGAGGCTGCTACCCGCAAGCCTGCTGTCCGCAAATCTGCCGGCAACCTGAACCGTGAGGCGGCACGCCCGAGCCGTGCGCACATCGCGGTGGAGGCATCTGAGGATGCACCCGAGGCTACTGCTCGCGAGGCTGTTGCTCGTGAGGAAGTGCCCGCGCCTTCTCAGGCTGCTCGTCCCGTTCGCCCGGCACCCGCTCGTTCTGCCGCTACTGGTTCTACCGAGCCGTCTGCGGCTCACCGTCAGGAGCGTCGCCAGCAGCGTCCGAGCCGATTCCAGCCGATTCGCCGCGGTAGCGTGCTCTTCGATCAGGAGAGCGGTTCCGCCACTCGTGCTTCCTCCGCTGCTGCGCCTCGCACTGCAGGGCAGCCCCGGGTAGCACAGGCGCAGGTTGCACAGCCTCAGCCTGTTCAGAAGGCACCGGCACCTGCTACCCAGCAGGTAGTGCCCCAGCCCGCTCAGGCTGTTCAGCCCGTTCAGCAGGCGCCCGCGAAGGCTCCCGCGCAGCCGGTAGTAGCTGCCGCACAGCAGCCGGCACTTCGCCCGGATCAGCCGGTGGCTCGCCAGGCTCTGCGTGACGGTTCGCCCGTCCGCCAGGCACCTGCGGCTCCTGCTGCTCAGCCGATTCCCGAAGAGATTCCTCTGCCGGATGTCCTGGATGATTCCGAGTTCGACGCACTGGATATCGCCTCGCTGAACGACCCTGCTCACTCTAACGGTGCTATTGCGACCGGTGGTGTTCGTTCGACGAACCGTCACCCCGGTGCTGGCTCCTCCTTTGAGGCTGTGAGCAACACCTGGAACCCGGTTCAGTTGCCCAAGCCGCTGAGCGCCCTGCACCGCCAGGATCAGGGTAAGAATCAGGGTAAGAAGTAGGCCTTGTTCTAGATGCGCATAAACCCCGACAGTTCACGCTGTCGGGGTTTTTGTTTTCCTGACCCTGGAGTCCGGGAATGGAGCCCGAGAATGGAGCCCGGGCATGGATTCTGGGAATGGATCGGGGGAATGGAGCCCGCGAAAGGAATAGTTAAAAAGAAAAGGAACCCCGTCCATGGGGTTCCTTTTCCAGCATCACACACAGGAAGAAAAGTCTTCTAGACCGACTAGGAAGACCTTCCCACAAGGCCTGCCCTATTCGGTAATAAAAATATATCCTAATTCCTGCACCTGATACAAGCCGAAAATAGCGACACCCTGTCAATAAACTAAGGTTTACCTAAGTAAAATCCGCGCCATTGCAGGCGACAAGGGGTAATAACCCTCGGCTGAAAAAAATTTAAAAAACTTTTTAGCCCCTCCATATGTCGAAGTAAGAAGCCTCAAAGAACCTTCAACCAGGCCAATATTGCCCACTCGTGAGAGAATAGCCGGGTGAAAGAATGGTTTGACGCACTCCCGATTGAGGTTGCCCTAGCTTTCATGTGGGTGGTCGGTATCGTCCGCACCAGCATCGTGTACGCTCTTGGTGCGCTCGCTGCTGAAGGTGGCGCGCGCCTCGACCGCATCCGCAAAGCCATGGACAGCCCGCTCTACCGTAAAGCGCGCCGCTTGATTAACCGGTGGGGCGTAATTGCCGTGCCCCTCTGCTTTCTCACCGTGGGTCTGCAAACCGCGGTCATCATCACGACCGGCTTCACGAAAATGCCGCTGCGGCGCTGGGTTCCGGCGATGCTGCTTGGAACCTTCATCTGGGCGTGCGTCTACACCACCATCGGCTTCGCAATTCTTGCCGCGCTCGGCCTGGAGCCGTGGATGTTCCCGCTCGCCCTCGCCATTATCATTACGGTGCTGGTCATTGTGTCTCAGCTGCGTGAACGCCGCATTAACCGCGAAACCGTTGAGAACGCTACCGCGGACACCACCGAGAACTAGTCCTGTCTCCAGCAGGGGATAGGTGCACTATCTTGTCGGGTTGAGACCGCTCACCTGCCCCCAATACCGCCGCCCAAGATGTGCTAGCGTGGAGGGATGAGTTCATCCGCATCCTCCACCGCAGGTACCCCCGAAGAGCAGCCCGTCACCGACCATGCTCTCACCATCATCGACCCCGAGCTGAGCGCGCCCGAAAACGCTACGGACGAGGTAGAAACCGAAGCGCCAGCCGAGGCTCCCACCCGCGTGTACCTGCATCCCGAGCAGCTGGCAATGATTCAGACTCCGGAGGCTCTGCCCATCCCCGTGCTGCAGCGCTCCGTGCTGCGTGTGAGCTATGTGCCGGCGATTATGCCCGGTAAGTGGTTCAACCGCTGGCATGAGCGTTACGGCGACCGCGTGCAGCTGGCGGAGGTGCCCGTGCGTGAGGCGCGCGGCCTGGACTCCCTGCATCAGGACCTGTGCCTAATCAACCCTGCTGAACCCGTTGCAGAAGAGGGAACTGCTGCCTCCGAGGTGCCCGCCGAAGCTACCGAGCACGCCACCATTGAGCGCAAGGACGTGCCCGAGACCCCCTTCGCGCACATGAGCATTGTGCGCCCCGACCGCGAACCGGCAAGCACCGACGGCGAGAAGTACCACAGCATCCGCCTCTACGAGGAGCTGCCCGTGGTCATTCTGCCGGTGGACCACGTGCTCACCGTGCTTGATGAAGTGCCCGTGGAGGAGCTTGCCGAAGAGTTTCTGCTGCAGCCCGCCTCCGATATTCCCGCCTATGAGGAAGTGTCCCGTACCTGGCGTGAGAGCTCCGGCCGCATCGTGCCCGAAGGGCTGACCGATAAGGAAACCATCGAGCTGGTTGCCGCCGGTGTGGGCCTGTACATTGTGCCCATGTCCATTGCGCGTTTCTACCACCGCAAGGACCTCACCTACCGTCCCGTTGCGGGCCTGGACACCTACCCGGTGCACCTGGTCTGGCCGCGTGCCCCCAAGGGTGAGCCGCGCAGCGAAGAGCTCGAAGCGCTCCTGCAGGACTTTATCGGTATTGTGCGCGGCCGCACCGCAACCAGCGACCGCGGTAGCGAAACCCGACAGGCACGCGCCGAACGCGTCGCCGCCGAAAAAGCAAAGGCAAAAGCGAAAGCACGAGCCGCCAACGCCCGCCGTGAAGCCCGCGATAAAAAGCGCGCCAACGCCAAGAAAAACGGCAACGCACGCCAGCACGCTCGACAGTCCGCCAAAGCCGCCAGCGCACGCCGCGGCAAGAAACGATAAAGAACGATAGACGGTAAAATCAAACCATGGCATTAGCAATGGAAACCCGACCCGCAGCCTACGCAGTCATCATTGAGCAGGGCAAGCTGCTCATGACTCGTTGGGTGCCCGAAGACCGCGCGCTCAGCCCCCTCTGGTCCCTGCCCGGTGGCGGCATGGAACCCGGCGAACAGGCGGATGAGACCGCGCTGAGGGAAACCCTCGAAGAGACCGGCTACAGCGTCGCCATTGAAGACATTCTGGGCGTGCACGCCGGACACTTCCCCGTGCGCTCCACCCAGAAAGACCCGCAAGCGCTACCCTTCTGCGCCCTGCGGGTGGTTTTCCGTGCCCACATTGTCACCGGCGAGCTGCGCCACGAAATCAACGGCTCCTCCGACACGGCACGCTGGGTGCCCATCGCTGAGCTGGACACCATCCGCTACGGCAC
>CALGXU010000107.1 GCA_937935205.1 uncultured Rothia sp. | reverse complement strand
CCAGGCCCAGGAACATGGCGCGGATGCGGTTTTTACTTTCCTGCTTAGCCTCACCGGCTGGCGGTTGAGGTAGCTTCTTTTCCTCTGTACTCATCGTTTAATCCTTAGTTACGTTCTATATATGTCTGTTGTGAGTGTCCGCCGGGTTCTTGATTCGGTTGTCCCGATTCAGTTACCCGATTTGGTTTCCGGCGGGCTTTTGCAGGTTGTAGCAGTGAACCGCCGCTAGAGCGCGGTTCGGTTCTGCTCAAAAAGCAGGAACTGGAAGGTCTTCACCGTCTGGCGGATATGGCGGGCGATATCCTCTTTGTCCTCCAGGTCGCGGGCGAACTCCAGCTGGCGAAGCACCGCGGAGGCAAGCTGGACCTTTGCGCGCGATCGCTCCCGGAAGTGATCGGTCAGCGGGTCAGCGGGGGTTCGGCGCGGGAAGGGGCCGCGGCGACCGGCCGCATCAAAAGCCACCCAGTCAATAGTGTTCAGGTACTCGGTGAGCACCTGTTCGCACTTCATGTAGTGCATTTTCATTCGTTTCGCGGACTCGGGGAACTCCTGATAGGGAGATCGTGGGTCCTTGCCCTTGGCGTAGTGGAAGCTCTGGAAAATGACCTCCCAGAGAAGGTGGGTTACACGAATGATCGTGTTGTCCTCCTCGTGGGCGCGGTCTGTTTCGAGGATTTCTTCGCTGACCACCGGTTCGCGCAGACCCAGGACGGCGTCCTCTTTGGAGGGGAAGTAGTTGAAGAAGGTACGCGGGGAAACGCCCGCCTCCTGGGCGATTTCTTCAACGGTGGTTCCGCGCATCCCGTGTTCGCGGACGCGTTTGAGGGCTGCTTCGTGGATTGCCGTCCAGGTTTGTTCGCGGCGGCGTTCGCGAAGGCTCTGTTCCTTTTTCTGCATGACTGCAATTATTTCACCACTGCACACAATGCTCAAGTGCATTTTTAGCGTTAAGGCTCACAGCATAGCCAGCTAAGCTCCAGCCCCACCACCGGCACACCATACCGACACATCACACTGCGAAGAGGCATACCCGCTCCCCCAAGCCCCACACGAAACACCGGCATAATAGAGGGGTGAACTTGTTTGCCCCCGCCTACCTCGATTTCCTGCCCGACTGGTTGCGCCTCGCACTCGGCATTGCCGATATCCTCATCCGACTCGCGGCTCTCTTCTGGCTCCCCTACAACCGCAAACCCGTGGTTGCGCTGGGCTGGCTCATGGCAATCTTCTTCATCCCCTTCGTAGGGTTCATCGCATTCCTCGTCTTCGGCTCCTCGCGCCTGCCCGCCTACCGCCGCGCACGCCAACACGCCATGAACGACATGATCCGCGAAGCCACCGAGAACAAGCCCTTCCTCGCTCGCACCGACGACCTCTCCGATCCCGCCAAGGTAGCCAGCCAGCTCAACTACACCCTCGGCTCGCTCCCCCTGGTCGGCGGCAACCAATTCACCCTCCACACCGACAACCACGAGGCGATGGTCGCCATGGCGGAAGAAGTCGACCGAGCCACCAAATACGTGCACTTCGAGTTCTACATCACCGCCTACGACGAGGCGAGCGCAGTCCTTTGGGACGCCCTCTTCGCCGCCCACAAACGCGGTGTACAGGTGCGCGTACTCATCGACCACATCGGCTCCCGCAAATACCCGTCCTATAAGAAGCTCGTGAAAATGCTCAACGACTCGGGTATGCAGTGGCGCCTCATGCTGCCCCTCAAACCGTGGAAGCTCAAGTGGCAGCGCCCCGACCTGCGTAACCACCGCAAGGTCCTCGTCGTGGACGGCCGCGTCGCGTTCTCCGGTTCACAGAACGCTATTCACCGCTCCTACGATCTACCTGAAAACATTAAGAAGGGTCTGGAGTGGAAGGACCTGACCTTCTCCTGTACCGGCCCTATCGTTGAAGAGCTCAACGCCGTTTTCGTCTCCGACTGGTACTCCGAAACGAACCAGCTGATCCTGGCAGAAATTAACACCACCATCCCCTACTACGAGGATGGGATGCGCGCCCAGGTTGTTCCCTCCGGCCCCGGTTTTGAAACTGAAAACAACCTGCGCCTCATCAACTATTTGATCTACAATGCCGAGCGGCGTATCACCATCTGCTCGCCCTACTTCGTGCCCGAAGAGACCCTGCTGCAGGCGCTGACGAACGCCGCGTACTCCGGTATTGAAACCACCGTGATTGTGTGCGAGAAGGGCGACCAGTTCCTGCCGAACATGGCGCAGCGTTCCTACTACGAGCAGCTGCTACAGGCGGGTGTGCGTATTCTGCAGTACCCCAGCCCGACCGTGCTGCACTCCAAGTTCATGATGGTCGACGACGAAATCGCGTTCATTGGCTCGTCCAATATGGACCCGCGTTCCTTCTCGCTGAACATGGAAGTGTCAACGTTCGTCATTGACCGCGGCATGGTCGCGATGCTGGATGAAGTATGCGCCGAATACGAGCAGGTCTGCACCGAGCTGCTGTACACCCAGTGGGCGGAGCGCCCACGCCGCATCAAGATGGCGGAAAACCTCTGCCGACTGTGGTCATCGCTCCTCTAAACTATTTTTCACACACTCGGGGCTGAGTTTTCATCCCCGAACTCGCCAAAGGACTATCGATTGCCCCTTCTATTCCATAAAGCACCACGCAAATTCGCTGAACTCAGTGCACACGATGTAGCCCACCAAGTCTCCGCGTACACCTACGGTAATTTCTTGGTGCTGGCGGCGCTGCTGACCATCTACGACGCGAATGCTATCCTTGACGGCACCGCAATCCTCTACATTACGGGTACCGGTCTGACCACCTACGTTGCCCACGTCATCTCAGAAATGCAGGAGTACCGGGTGCTGCATGGCGGCACCCCTCCTCGTGAGTTTGTTAAGCATGCACTACGCAACGCAAGTCCCATTCTTGGCACCACCATATACCCCGTAGTATTACTGGTTGTGGCCATGCTTCTGCCATCTGGTGGCAACTATGACATCATCTTCGATCTCACAATTATTCTCTGTCTGGCAACCGTGGTGTGGCGTATTTTTACCCTCAACTTCGTCATTGCACGATACCGCGGTGAACCAATCTGCTGGCGTACTGTCCGAAGCGCAGTATGGTTCACCCTCGCCATTATTACTCTTGACATTCTGAAGTACGCGTTCACTCACGCTGGTAAATAACCTCAAAGCTCCCCCTGAGTTCGATTGAATCAACACTCAGGGGGCTTTCATTTCCCTCGAACTGGTGCAGCATGCACGGGGCCACAAGCCAAAGCAGCACCGCATACTAGAACGGGGCAGTCCGTTAGAGCCGCAGCCGGATGCTACATCGGTTCGCCCGGACCCACCAAACCGAAGGATTACATCCACCACACGAAGAACTCGACTGCAATGTAGATAACCGTGCACAGGCTCAGGGTGATGATGTGGCGGCGGCGCGTCATGCTCAAGTAGCCGATAAACTCGCGGATAAAAGCATTCACCGCAAAATACACCTTCGTACGAGCCCCCGCGCCCCAACATTCCAGGCCCAGCGAACGCGCCAGCAGCAATGCGCGGAACAGGTGGTAGCTGGTTGTTGCCACAGCAACTTTCGGGGTTTTGCCCTCGGCAACCTCCGGCATCAGGGCGTACGAGAAGAGCAGGTTCTCGCGGGTGTTCACCGCGCGGTCCTCCACAATAATGTCCACCTCGGGAATACCGCGGGATACAGCGTAGCGAGTCATCGCCACACCCTCAGGCACCTCTTCATCCGCGCCCTGACCGCCAGACATAATCAGCTTCGAGCCGGGGTTCTTACGGTAAATTTCAATACCGCGGTCGATACGACCCGCAAGCAGCGGAGTCACCTGGTCACCAATGAGACCCGAACCAAGCACCACCACATAGTCAGCTTCCCGACGGAAATTCACCAGGTTCAACGCTGCCGCCACAGTAAAGCCCACCGCGTAGATGGTGAAATAGGTCAGCACTAGCGAAAGATAGAAATAAATAGCGCCCCACACGCCGCCCAACGGAACGTTCTCCGCCGGACCGGGAGCAAAGAACGGTCCCACAATAAGAGCAACACCGGCCGCCAAAGCCAAAGAATTAGTGAGCGAAAAACCCTCACGAACAATAAGGCGCACACCGCTATAAAGGAAAAGACCGGTCAAACCCAGAGGTGTAAAAATCAAAAGAATCGCCGGAATGATATCAATGAAGAACGCCAGCACCAGCAAAATCTGGTTCCCTGACTCGATTGCCGTTACGCCCAGGCTCGTGCCCAACAGCCCCACAGTCGCAACCAGCAACCAGCCGACAAACACACTACGGCGTTCCCACAGGTAGAGGCAGATAAAGAGCACCAGCGAAAGCGCCGTCAGCGCATACAGCACGACCAACGGAATGTAGAGAGAAGAATCAGGAGGAGGAAGAAACTGCATAAATTGGGTCCCTAAAAATCGGTGAAGTGTGCGCCCACTAAACGTACCGGGAGAATCAGAAATTCTTCCCCCAATTCTATACCTGCCTGCACCCACCCCATTCGGAAGCGCTGGGCAGAAAAAGGGTAAAAGAAACACGCGAGGCCTCCACTCGACGCATAGATCCTATGCGGTGGACGCATCGCGCGTTCATTTCTACCCAATTCTATTCTAACGCCACAAACGGTTTCCCGCGTGAATTGAAGAGGGTTTAATCTGCACCCAGTCGGGAGCCATCAGGCGAACCGCCTTCGCGCACCCCGCCAGAGCGGTAATAATCGACTCACAGCGCTGGTTAAATTCGCTTTGATGCCGTTTATCAACAATTTGTCCGGGAAAGTGCCGGTGCATCTTCGACACGGAGTCGCTGCTCTCCTGCAGGCCGTGACCGGTATGGCCCGGAACGTGCTTAACCAGCACGCGCTTCTCGCGAATTGCCTCGGTGAGGGAGCGCATCTGGGCGACCACGCGTTCATCCTGCACACCCTCGGAGGCCCAGGTCTCGAAGGTCCAGCGGCTGTGCGCCAGGCGCAACACGAAGGTGATGGCGCCCAAGGAATCGGTATTGATAATCAGGCGGCGCGAACCGCTGTGAAACACGGTATATGCGGCCAGCACGGCCGACAGCTCTCCGGTCATGATATTCACGCCGTCATAGTGAGAGTGAAAGTAAAAGCCGTCCTCGCTCACTCCGGCGATGCCCATGCGGCCACCGCGCTGGTACTTCTTGTTGTGCGTGGAACGAAACGAGCAGTCCGTAAAGACGCTGTAATCCTCCAGCTGTTCAAGCGGGCGGGGGGCAAGAGCGTCGTGCACCATGGCATCCACGGTCTCGCGCGTACGGGTGACCTCGGCCTGCATCCGCTCGTAGGCGGGGGTGCCGGCCAGCTTCACGTGCACCTCACCCAGGGAGTGATTATCGTAGGGGTCCAGCACCTTCTCGAAAGCGCGGTACTCCATAATCGTCTTCAGGTGGTCGCAATCCCGGAACAGGTGCTTCAGATGCTTACGATCGGCCGCAATCGTCACCAGGTTGCAACGGTACTGCTCCGGGATGTGATCCCAAGCGGCCAACACGGCTCGGCCCAGCAGACGGGGATGCACCTCATCGCAGGACTCCATGAGCGAATGAGTGTGCTGAAAGAGCAGGGGCTCCTCATTAATGACGGCGCGGGTGCCGTCCTGCTTCGAAATAAAAACCACCGTCGACAGCGCCGAGTAGCAAAAACCCTGCGCCTGGCGGTGTTCCTGAGCTACCGCAATGACGGCAACCCCCTGATCGGTGTATCCGGCCGGGTAGGAAGCACTATAGTCGGGCGCTTCCCAGGTCAGGGCGCATCGTTTGATATGAGCCGGTGAAAATACCAACGCGGTCACCTCCCGTGACTACCATTCCGCTTCTCCTTTCATGCATGCGGATTGACTTACCTTTCTTTTATAAGTCGAAGCCGGAGGAGTCGCAAACATTTGTGAGAATTTTTTCCAGTCAGCGAAGGGCCGGCCGCCGCCCCCTCCCGCCGGGGTGGACATCCGCCGTGCCTGAACCACGCCGCCGCCCCAAAGGTGTACCGTAAGAGAGTCATCAACGATGCGGCACCAGCCGCCCCACCCAAAGGAGAAACCATGA
>CALGXU010000106.1 GCA_937935205.1 uncultured Rothia sp. | reverse complement strand
GTCAGGTACAGGCCGAAAATCTCGGCGGCACCGGCGGCGTCCGGGCGGTTGATGCGAATCTTCAGGTCCAGGCGGCCAGGGCGCATCACGGCGGCGTCGATGAGGTCCTCACGGTTGGTCGCGCCAATCACGATGACGTTCTGCAGCGACTCCACGCCGTCAATTTCGGCAAGCAGCTGCGGCACGATGGTCGTCTCAATATCGGAGGAACGACCCGAACCGCGCATGCGGAACAGCGACTCCATCTCGTCAAAGAACACGACGACCGGGTGACCCGCCTCCGCCTTCTCGCGGGCGGCAACGAAAATATCGCGAATCTGACGCTCCGTCTCGCCCACGAACTTATCGAGCAGCTCGGGGCCCTTAATGTTCAAGAAGTAGCCGCGAGTAGCCGAACCCGGGTTCAGCGCGGCCGCACGAGCCGCCAGGGAGTTCGCCACAGCCTTAGCGATCATGGTCTTACCGTTACCGGGAGGACCGTACAGCAGAATGCCCTTGGGCGGTGCCAGGTGGTAGCGCTCAAAAATCTCGGGGTGCAGGTAGGGCAGCTCCACCGCATCGCGAATCTGCTCAATCTGCGCGCCCAGGCCACCAATCTGCTCGTAGGTGACGTCCGGAATCTCTTCCAGAACCAGCTCCTGCGAGCGGGAGGCAGGTACCTGCGAGGTCAGCATGCGGGTGCGCGTGTCGAGGGTGACCGCGTCGCCGGTGCGCAGCTGCTCAATGTTGAGGGAACCGGCCACACGCGCCACCTGCTGAGCACCCGAGGACGTATCAACCAGCACGCGCTGCTCATCCAGCACCTCGCGCACGGTCACCACGTCACCGAAGGGTTCGGTGTCCAGGGCGAGCACCGCCTCCGTCTTGTCATTGAGGAGCACGGTCATTCCGGGGGTCAGCGTGGACAGGTCAATGAGCGGGGAGACGGGAATACGCATCATACGGCCGCCCACCTGAACATCCAGGTAGGTGTCAATCTCGGCGGGGGTCTTATCGTCAGCGACCTGCTCGTAGGTCATGGTCTGACCCTCATGCACCGCCAGCACAATCGCCGAATTCAGCGGCGGCATAACATTCTGCGACAGGGAGGCGCGCAGACGCTCCACCTGGTAGCGCATGCTGGTGATTGCCTCAACGAGCTTGCGGTTCTTCTCCCCCGCACCACGAATCTGTCGGCTCATATTGTCGCGGGTTGCCTCCGCCGCGGAGAGTCGACGCAGCACGGCGTCATACTCCTGCGCGCTGACGGGCTGACTGCCGGGCAGGGAGGTCGACCCGAAAGCAGCCGAGTAGTGCGGTGCCGCGCTGGCTGCACTGTGGGCGGTGCCGTACTGGGGGGTTCCTGCCTGATCTGCAGATTCGTGGGTGGACACGGTAGCTCCTTTAGCTGTTCGTCCTGTGTGGGCGGCTACTCCGTGCGGGTGGTTGGGCGCAGTGAGTAGCCTGGTGAGTGCACTGCGGGGGCTCCAGGCAACGCCCGTGCCCCCGCAGGTCAGTGGTTCATCAATTATTCAGCGGATTCGGCAGTCTCAGCGCCAGTCTCGGCTGCTGCGCTGTCGTTCTGCTCCGACTCGATGCCGTTTTGTGCAGAGTCCATGCCGTTCTGTTCGAGCGCAATCTCGTTCGCGCGTGCGGCGTGAGCGGCAAGGTTCTTCGCATCGCGGGCTGCGCGGCGAATCTTCTTATCGGTCACCTCACGCTCACCCACGTTCATGGGAATCCACGCGTTCATATCCTCTTCAGAGAAGTCAGTCTTGGACGCGCGACGCTTCGGCGCCAGGCGTACCGCACCGTCAGCCAGGCGACGAGCCACGACCAGGAACGCGGTGTGTGCCACCATGCGGTGGTCGGGGCGGACCGCCAGGCCCTCCACATGCCAGCCGCGAACAATGGTTTCGTCGCATTCGGGTTCGGTGAAGCGGCCGTCCAGGCGCATGCCCTCAACCAGGCGGGACATCTGGGTTACGGTTGCAACGTAGCAGATGAGCACGCCACCGGGTGCGAGCGCCTCCGCCACGGCGTCCAGGCACTCCCAGGGTGCGAGCATGTCGAGCACGACGCGGTCGACGCTGCCGGGCTCTTCAACCTGCGGCAGGGTGTCCTGCAGGTCGCCGATGCTCAGCTTCCACGCCGGGTGGGGGCCGCCGAACATGGTTTCAATGTTGCCGCGGGCGACGTCTGCGAACTCTTCACGACGTTCGAAGGAGTGCACGCAACCGTAGTCGCCGACCGCACGCAGCAGGGCGATGGACAGCGCACCGGAACCGACGCCGGCCTCAACGACGCGCGCGCCGGGGAAGATGTCTGCCTTGACGATGATCTGGGCGGCGTCCTTGGGGTAGACGACGGCTGCGCCGCGGGGCATTGACATCACATAGTCGACCTGAAGGGGGCGCAGAATCTGGAACTGGCGGCCTTCTTCCGTGATCATCACCTGACCGTCGGGGCGGCCAATAACGTCGTTATGGTCAAAGCCACCGCGGTTGGACTGGAAACGTCCACCGCTGACGAGGATTACCTGGTGGAAGCGTCCCTTGGGATCACGAACCTGAACGCGGTCGCCCTCGGCAAGCGGGCCTCGGCGGGTGGTCTGGCCAAAATCGGTGGCCGATATCGAAGTATTACGCTGAATAGACATTACGTAAAGGGCCCTTGACGGAAAGAGGCTGAGCGCCAAGCGCAGAAGGCTTGAGCTTGCTCCCAAGACACCCCTACGACGGGATAATTATCGTAGCCCGGGTGATTGAAATAGAGGTGTGCATACTCGGCATTGGTCGAGTTGGGGAAGTCTCGTACCCAGCAGGATTCGTCCGGATAAATAGGCACTATATACGTATTAAGGAAGTCGTATTCGCTAGCAAGTCGGCGCGTAATGGTCTGGCGCATAACGCGGCCGTTATCGTCAATATAGGCTGTGTCTTTGGCAATGGTCGGTAGCTGTAGAGCCTCGATCTCCGCAGGGGTGATGGAGGGATTGCGCAAGGCGAGCATCTGTGTACGATACAGGGCTGCGGCGTGATAGTCGTAGCGTTCGTAGCGATAGACCATTTGAGAAGGATCCAGTCCCCGTTCGTGGGTTACGGGATTGGTGTAATAAACACTATTGATGGCGTTGAGTTCTTCCTCTGTAGCACGCTTTTGATTGGGGATGGGGCGAGACCAATCGAGGTGCGGCTCAATGGGATTGTCGTACTTATCGGTAGTGATTTTGTAGTCGAGGTTCCCTCCATAGGCAGGATCGGCTAGGCGTTCCCTTATGATAGAGTCGCGTACAAAATAGACAAACTGACGGTACTGCGCATTGGTAATTTCCGTCCGATCCATCCAAAAGGCATCTACCGATATTGCCTTGGATTCTGCGGGGAAGCCCCAAAGGCTATCAGCTTGAGTATGCCCAAGCACAATCGAACCGCGGGGGATAAGTACCATGCCATAGGGCGATGGCTCTTGCCACGAAGCAAGTGAAGC
>CALGXU010000105.1 GCA_937935205.1 uncultured Rothia sp. | reverse complement strand
CGGGCGTGTACAGGGGCGAGGAGGTGCTCAGCAGGAACTCGACCTCCTGGCTGGGCGCACCGTTCAGCGTGGCGAGCATGGCACCCACGCTCAGCATAATCAGCATCGCCGAGATAATACCCATCACCAGAGACACCGAAAGCACCACCGCGGCCCAGCGGTAGCCGCGGATGAACGCCACCGTGCAGAAACTGTGCAGCACCACATTTCCGAGGGTGCACAGCATCAGGAAGAGCACCGGGTAGTAGGCCTGCGCCTCCACGAGGGTGGAGGAATGCCAGGTGGACAGGCGCGGAAGATGGGTCGTCGTCAGCGACCCGGTGGTGTACACGAGCAGCGCCACCCAGCCCGCAGAAATGGCCAGGAGCACCCAGCCGGCGACCGACACGAGGTTCGGGGTCGGCGGTTTAGAGCGCGAGGACTTCACGGACGCCTCGGGGGAGGTAGCGGCCGGAGCCGCGGGGAGCGGTGCGGGTTCGGGGGTAGGCATGGTTGGATCTTTCGAGGGCCTGCACGCCGTGATATACGACGGTTCATCGATGCGGCGGGTAGGCGCAGGGTACGTATGGTGTGGTGAAATACGGTGTGTTCGGTGAGCTTATGTGCATCGGCCGGGGCGTTCCGGCAGATTCCTAATCGGAGGGGGCGGCCTCCGCGCCCGCACCGGAATCTTCGGGTGCCTCGGATGCGTCGGCCTCATCCTGCGGGGCGGGATGCGTGAGCGCGGTCCTCAACTCGTTGAAACGGTAAATCGTTAGTAGGGACAGGCCAACCTCGCTCACCCACACCAGACCTAAGCCACAGAGCACCAGCATCGGGTCGAAGCCCATGGAGACGCCCGACCAGTCCAGCATGAGAAGCAGGAACGTGATGGGAGAGTGCACCAGCCCCACGCCAATGTACCCAATCAGGGAGCAAATCGCCCAGATGCTGTACACGGAGGTGTCGGCAACGTCGTTCGGCGGGCGCAAAAGCGGCCAAGCCTGGACGATAATGTACAGGGCCGCAACCAGCCAGAAACAAATCGCCAGCGGCTGCGTGTACTGGGCGATGATGAGGCCCTCCATCAGGCCCAGAACACTCAGAATGGCGACGCGCACCAGCAGGTTTTTGCGTAGCTGACGCTGGCGTATTCTAATCTCATCGCGGGAGTAGGTGCGCAGAAACGCCGGAAGCGCGGCCGGTGCCACCGCGGGGTTGAGGGAGGTGGTCGGGGCCTGCGCTACGTGCGGGGCGGGCAGGGGCGCATCCTTCGGGGAAGCATGCGGCGCGGCCTTCGCGGGAACCGTGCGGTGCATCGCGGTGGAGGGGACGCTCACCTCCGCGGAGGC
>CALGXU010000104.1 GCA_937935205.1 uncultured Rothia sp. | reverse complement strand
TGCGTCATTGGGCATCAAGATTGGGGGTGTGAAGGCGCGCCATACTAGCTATTTTTCGCATTTTTAAGGCATATTTGAGGTAGGTTCTTTTCACCGGGAAGCTTCCGGCAAGAAACTCAGCTTCAGCGCGAACGCCTGAAGCCCCCGCATACCCGTTCGCAGATTCGTTGCCTATGGCGGCACACGTTATCTGTATCTGTCCGCTAAGGAGCATCACATGGCTGGCATTCAACCGACCCCCGCAGAGGCGTGGAAGCGTCTTCGAGACGGCAACCGTCGTTTTATTGAGGGCAGCAACGAGCACCCCAACCAGGACACGATTCGCCGTACCGACCTGGCGGCGGGTCAGTTCCCGTTTGCCTCAATTTTCGGTTGCGGTGACTCTCGCCTGGCGGCAGAGATTATTTTTGATCTGGGTCTGGGCGACGCGTTCGTGGTGCGTACAGCCGGCCACGTGCTGGAGAACGCGGCTCTCGGTTCGCTCGAGTATGCGGTCGATGAGTTTGAGACCCCCATCGTGATGGTTCTCGGTCACGACTCCTGCGGCGCTGTGACTGCCGCTAGCAATGCTCTGGAATCCGGTGAGATGCCGCACGGCTTCATCCGTAACCTGGTGCAGCACATCCTACCTTCGGCAATGTCTCCGAAGCTGCCGGAGAACCCGACCGTCAACGATATGGTGCGTGAGCATACTCGCCAGACCGCTATCCGCATTATTGAGCAGTCCCACATTATTTCGGATGCAGTGGTTGAGGGTAAGGTCGCAGTGATTGGTGTCTTCTACCATCTGAAGGAGGGTAAGGCGGAGCTGGTGTTCAGTTCGCAGGACCTGACTCTGCCGGAGGAGAAGAACGACGCGCAGAACCCGCCGACCCAGACGATTCCGGTGGTCGTGAAGACTCCCCCGCGAGTTGTGGTTGCTGAGAACCTGGACTAGTTTTCCTCGTCTCCACTCGATACGAGCCTTAACGCGAGAACCCACATACTCGCACTTAAGAACAGATTTTTCTATGGGATACCCCCGCCACGGTAGCGTGTTCGCACATCTGCCGGGGCGGGGGTTTTACGCGCCTTCTCACGCCACAAAATTTATGAGCGTTTTTCCTCTTTTGACACCTTTTCGAGGCGACGTAAGCCACTTTGAACGCCTATCCTAGAGGTATGGCTGAAAACATTGAATACCGCATTGAACATGACACCATGGGCGAAGTTCGCGTTCCGGCTGATGCACTCTACCGTGCACAGACTCAGCGCGCAGTCGAGAACTTCCCGATTTCGGGTCAGACCCTCGAATCCGCCCATATTCGTGCGCTTGCCCTCGTGAAGAAGGCAGCCGCGACCGCCAATGAGGAACTCAAGGTGCTCGACGCTGAGCGCGCCCAGGCTATCCGCGATGCAGCGGATCTGGTAGCAACCGGTAAGTACGACGCCCACTTCCCCATTGACGTCTTCCAGACCGGTTCCGGTACCTCCTCGAACATGAACGCGAACGAGGTTCTGGCAACTCTGGCAACCCGTTCCCTGGAGTCCAAGGGCATTGAGGTTCACCCCAACGACCACGTGAACGCTTCCCAGTCCTCCAACGACGTCTTCCCCACCTCCGTGCACGTTGCTGTGACCGAGGCTCTGGTGAAGGACCTGATTCCCGCTCTCGAGGTGCTCGCTGAGTCCCTGGAGCGCAAGTCCGCAGAGTTCAAGGACGTTGTGAAGTCCGGTCGTACCCACCTGATGGACGCAACCCCCATCACCCTGGGCCAGGAGTTCTCCGGCTACGCCGCAACCGTGCGTTACGGCATTGAGCGTGTGAACGCTTCCCTGCCCCGCGTGGCTGAGGTTCCCCTGGGCGGTACCGCTGTGGGTACCGGCATTAACACCCCGGACGGCTTCTCTGCTCGCGTGATTGAGCTGCTCGCTGAGGAGACCGGCCTGCCCCTGACCGAGGCTCGTAACCACTTCGAGGCTCAGGCTAACCGTGACGGCCTGATTGAGGTTTCCGGTCAGCTGCGCACCCTGGCGTACGGCCTGATGAAGATCAGCAACGACATCCGCTGGATGGGTTCGGGCCCGAACACCGGTCTGGGCGAGCTGCACATCCCCGACCTGCAGCCCGGTTCCTCGATTATGCCCGGTAAGGTCAACCCCGTGATTTGTGAGGCTACCATCATGGTTGCCGCTCAGGTTATCGGTAACGACGCAACCATTGCTCTCTCCTCCACTAACGGCGCGTTTGAGCTGAACGTGGGTATCCCGGTGATGGCTGCTAACCTGCTGCAGTCGATCCGCCTGCTCGCTAATGTTTCTCGCGTTTCGGCTGAGAAGATGATTGACGGTCTGACCGCTAACGTTGACCGTTGCCGCTTCCTGGCTGAGGCTTCGCCGTCGACCGTGACCCCGCTGAACAAGCTGATTGGTTACGAGGCTGCTGCGAAGATCGCTAAGTACTCGGTGGCTCACAAGGTGACTGTCCGTGAGGCAGTTGTGGCTCTGGGCTACGTGGAGCGCGGCGAAGTGACTGAGGAGCAGCTGGATGCGGCTCTGGACGTCACCAAGATGCTGGGCAACTTCTAATCTCACCCGCCTGAACCTCCTCTGAGGTTCGCGGCTTAACCATAGAGGGAGGGGCGACTCGCCATGACGGCGGGTCGCCCCTCCTTCTGTGCATGTTCTCCGCCCCGTCATTAAGTGGGTAGCGGGTTCTCACTATTGTTCAACGATATTGAACACTTTGAACTGTTTATAGTGGACCAGCGTGTAGATGAGGCAGAGTACAGCCGGGATACTGACGACAAGCGCAGCGTTGAAGGAGCCTAGATGGTCGAGCATCAGTGCTACCGCACCCATGGAGTACAGCGTTCCTAGCCCAAACACGGCGCCGTCAAGGGAGCTGGCTCGCCCCAGTAGCTCATTCGGTGTAATGCAGTCACGAAGATTGTTGGAGAAGATGAAAGCTGATGCCCATCCTACGTCCAGGATGAAGAGCAGGGCTCCGAGCACTACGGGGTTATTGCTGATGGTGACCAGCGGTATTCCGAGCAGGGATACGACATTGGCGATCAGCAGCATTCCTCGTGTGTTCTCAAAAGAGAGGAAACGATCGATGATGAGCGCCGCGACGATACCACCGATACCGCTGCAGGCCATAATCATGCCTACCACTGAGGCTTCAAAAGTGAGTTCCTCGTACAGGCGGTAAATAATGATGAGTGAATACGATGCCGTAGCTGCCGCCAAGAAGAACGTGTAGACAAGGATAAGTCTCTGCGGGGCGCCGGAGAACATGTATTGGATACCGTCAAACATCCGGTGGATAAACCCGTGTTGTGCGGTTTCGCGTTGCTCAGTTTTAGTTTCCATCTCTACGGATGGCAACGTTGCGTATGAAATAGTTGCCGCTCCGAAAAGGAGCACCGGGACGATAAGACCGACCGTTGCACCCGCGACAAGAACAATAAATCCTGCTGTAGGGGGTGCAATGATTGCGGATATTCCCTCGCAAATTTCACGACGTGCATTGTACGAAAGAAGGTTTTCTCGTCCGAGAAGCTGCGGAATATATCCTGCTTCTGAGGCAGCAGCCAGTTCAGAGAAGACACCACTCACAAATCCTAGTGCGGCGATGGCGAACCATGACAACATATGTTGCTCAATCATCAACGCCAAGGTGAGGATGCTGAGGATGTTTACTGCCCCGGCAATCACAATCATAGGCTTTCGAGGCAGACTATCAGATAGAGTTGCTAGTGGATATGCCAAGGCGATATTGGGGATTTGCATGGCTACTGCCATCACGCCAGCCAACCCAATTTCGCCTGTACTAGCGAGAATCGCGATGGGTAGGGCGAAGGAATATATTCCTGTACCTACCAGAGAGCCAATAAGGGCTACGTAGATTCTCCAGGGTATTTTGTGTGTTGTCATGCTTTACTCTTTCCAGGGCGCGTCAAAATAGCGACCAAGAATTGCGATGAACACAATGAGCCTAGTTCACAGAAAAATGGCATGCCTAAAGGATCTATAGGCAGAGTAAAAGGAAAGCGACTACGCTCACCAGAACATCACGTGAACGAATCTTTCTCGGGTTACTGACTAATACGGGGCCGTCACTCCCAATGTAACCCGCGTCATATATAAAGCATCTCATGCAAACCACTCATAACTCGATACACAGACGCAACTTAAGGTAAAAAAGACAAAAACAAAATAAAACCACGGCAACATTTAGGCTTCCAGTCCCCCACTCCCACAGAAAAACAGGAAGAACCACCCAATAACATGTAACAAACTGTCACAAAAATGCGGGAGGGGCGACTCGCCATGACGGCGGGTCGCCCCTCCTTCTGTATCTACGTGCCTCATGCGGCGGCTTCTGTTCAGCTCCAGCAGCCGGTCTAGTACTCTTCCGGCGGTACCGATTCCAGCCCAAAACGGCAGTGGCCATCATAGTTCAGCGCCGCATCAATACGGTCCAGCATCCGCTCCGAAAGCAACGCACGTTCCGCCGGGTCAGACACATCCACCCAACGCACCTGCGAAGACTCCTCATCGTTCACCTTCGCCTCACCAGAAACCCAGCGGCACAAGAACGTATGATCCAAGAACTGGCAGCGGTCACCATTACCGAACTGCATCGGCGGGTCAGCCTTCACCTGCGCCAACTCCAGCACCTCAATCTGCACGTTCGCCTCCTCCTGCGCCTCACGCAGGCAGGTCAGTGCGGGGCTCTCCCCCGGGTCCACAATGCCCGTGATCGGGGTCCACGCCCCGTTATCGCTACGGCGCACCAGCAGCACCTTAGAATCCTGCTCACGGTACACCACAGCCGTCGCACCGGACAGCCACAGGTAATCCGAACCGATCCGCTCACGCAGCTTACGGATATAGGGAGGAGTAGGCATAACATCAACCTTTCAAAAGCCCCGGCAGTTCTGCCGAGAAATAGGTGCTAGAGAGCAGAGCGAACAGCCGCGAGCCGCACGAAGAACGAGCCCGCCACTTAGCCGGACGGTCACCCCACTTCGGAATCTACCACAGAGAATACGCCGGAGCAGCCAACGCCACCAGCGCGCCCAGCAGCATAAATGGGCCGAACGCAATGCGGGTGCTACCGCGCGCCTTCGTGAACAGAACCAGAGCCAAAGACACCAGACCACCGGCAAGGAACGTCACCAGCGACGCCCAGCCCAGGTTCGCCCAGGACAGGTACCCGAGCACGCCGCCCAGAATGCCGGCAAGCTTCACATCCCCGCGGCCCAGCGCACCGAAAGACAGAATACGCAGCAGCCCGTAGCAGAACCACAGCGCCAGACCGGCACCAATCACGCGCCAAAGATCGGCGGGACGACCCGCGAACAGCAAAGACACCGGCAGAGCCGTATAGGTGGCAATAGCCAGAGGAATCAGGATGCGGTGCGGCAGGCGGTGTTCCCGCACGTCAATACGCCACAGTCGCAGGGCGCACCACAGGAAATACAGCAGGTAGCTGCCGAGCACCAGAGCGGCAATAACGGAGGCGCCGCCTGCGTTGTAGAGGCGGGAAAGCTCAGCGAGCATAGAACGTCCATTCTGTATTGCTGGAGGCTGTACTACCGGTAACTGCCAGCCGAGAAACACGAGCCAGCGGCGCTAGAGCGCCTAGGTTCTAGGAGCCGAAGCGGCGGGAACGGTTCGCGTAGTCCCGCAGGGCACGCAGAAAATCAACGCGCGTGAAATCCGGCCACAGGGCACGGCAGAAATAAAACTCGGAATACGCGCTCTGCCAGGTCATAAAACCGGACAGGCGCTGCTCACCCGAAGTGCGAATCAGCAGGTCCGGGTCGGGCATATCGGCGGTGTACAGGTGCGAGGAAATATCCTCAACGCTCAGCTGTTCAGCAAGCGATTCCAAGGATGCGCCCTCAGTATCGGCCTCACGCAGAACCGAGCGGACCGCATCCACAATCTCCTGGCGACCACCGTAGCCGACCGCGATGTTCACGCGAACACCG
>CALGXU010000103.1 GCA_937935205.1 uncultured Rothia sp. | reverse complement strand
CGGCTGGGGTCCGAACGACTACCTGTCTTCGCCGTACGCCGTGATGCAGGGCCGTGAGATTGCGAACGGCTCGGCGGGCGACGTGAACCTGGGTACTACTTTTGCGGGCCTGGGTGGCCGTAGTGCCGCCTCGCAGAAGAAGGTGACGATCCTACGCACCCCGCTGAGCGACCGCAAGGCTGCGATTACCGGCACGGATGAGAATTTCCTCTACGGTTTGGCGGGCTTCTGGGTATTCGGTGGAGGCGCTTTCACCGGCATCAGCGCAACCCACCACGACGCCTACGACGAGATCCCGCACGCCCCTGAGCTCTCCTATGACCTGGGGGATCCGGTCGGCGGTATTATCGCTCAGCAGACCGCTCAGACTCGTGCCTTTACGCGCGGCTGGGCTGCCCTGAACACCGGATCGAAGGATGTGACCGTGAAGGTCCCCTCCGGTCTGGTGGATGCGGCAGACCGCCCGGTGCCCTCGAGCTTCACGCTGCGGGCGCATCAGGGTGTGGTGTACCGCCGTAAGGCGTAATTTATCGCTCACCAGCGTATATAACCTCATAAACAAACCCACCGGCAATATAGCCAAATGGCTATATATACCGGTGGGTTTGTTATATGTGTGTTAGATGAGCTGGGGTAGCCTACTTAGTGGGGTAGGAGGGGACGTCGTAGCCGCCCATACGCTCCAGAACGCGAATCACCTGGCAGGAGTAACCGAACTCGTTGTCGTACCAGACGTAGACAATTGCGGAGTCATCGGTCACCACGGTTGCCAGCGAGTCCACAACACCTGCGGTGCGGGAACCCACGAAGTCGGTGGAAACCGCCTCGGGGGAGTCCGAGTAACCCACCTGGCGGCGCAGCTCGCCGTCGATGGACTCGCGGCGGAACAGCTCGTTCAGTTCCTCAGCGGAACCTGCGGGCTTGGTCAGCTTCACGTTCAGGATTGCCATGGAAACATCCGGGGTGGGAACGCGGATAGCGTTACCGGTCAGCTTGCCTTCCAGCTGCGGCAGAGCCTTCGAAACAGCCTTTGCGGCACCGGTCTCGGTGATGACCATGTTCAGCACAGCGGAGCGACCGCGGCGGTCACCCTTGTGGAAGTTGTCGATCAGGTTCTGATCGTTGGTGAACGCGTGGACGGTCTCAACGTGGCCGCGCTCAACACCGTATGCGTCGTCCAGAACCTTCAGTGCCGGAGTGATCGCGTTGGTGGTGCAGGATGCTGCGGAGAGAATCTTGTCCTCATCGGTGATGACGTCGTCGTTCACGCCGAACACGATGTTCTTCATGTCACCCTTACCGGGAGCGGTCAGCAGAACACGAGAAATGCCGGGGCGGTTCAGGTGCTGCTCAAGGCCCGGAACGTCGCGCCAGCGGCCGGTGTTGTCCACCAGCAGAGCGTCGTGGATGCCGTACTCGGTGTAGTCAACAGTGTTCGGGTCGGAGGAGTAAATGAAGCGAACCGGAACACCGTTAGCGATGATGGTGCTGTTCTCCTCGTCCACCTCAATAACGCCCTTGAAGGGGCCGTGAACCGAGTCGCGCTCCAGCAGGGATGCACGCTTGACCAGGTCCTGATCGCCGTTCTTACGCACCACAACAGCGCGCAGGTTCAGGCCAGAACCCAGCGGCGAGGAGGAGCGCTCCAGCAGAATACGAGCCAGCAGGCGACCAATACGACCGAAGCCGTACAGCACAACGTCCTGCTCCTTGGGCTGGTCGCCCTGGTGGTTCACGGAGGAACCCAGCTGCTCGGGCAGCCACATGGACAGCTCGGGGGAGCCAGCCTCACGGTGTGCCTTGTGCAGAGCAGCAATGTTAATCGAGCACGCGCCCAGGTTCAGCTCAGCCAGGGCACGAACCAGCTCGAGGGAGTGCGCGGGGTTCAGGGGCGCACCATCGATGTGGGATACGAAATCGTGCAGCTTCAGCAGCTCAATGACAGACTTGTTGACCAGGCTGCGGCCGTGAATGCTCAGCACCACGCCGTTCTCGCGGTGCAGCTTACCGATGAGGGGGATCAGCTCCTCTGCGGTAGCCTCACGGTTAACCCAGGTAGCGGTTGCAGTCGTCACGTATGACCTTCTTCCTAACTTCGTCGTTGGAGGGTGGCGCGACGATGCTGTCGCGTCAATACCGTGCCGGGCGTTCAAAGACCCGGCGTCGGTTTAAGTCTAACCCGTGTGACCCCCTCCAGACCCTCAAAATTAGCGATATTGAGGCTAAAAGTCAGAAGAGACAGAAGGTAGTTTGGGAACCCACACGGCAAGCCAACACAAGCCCTCAAAAGGGAAAGCAAAACCACTTTAAATACCCACAAAAACGCACGTCATGACGCGGAAAACATGAGTAGAATTGAAACCATGTTGACTGTAATCGGTGAAGCACTCGTAGACGTCGTCCACCAGCACGACGGAGAAACCCGCGCCTACCCCGGCGGATCGCCCATGAACGTAGCCGTCGGCGCACGCCGCCTCGGCCACCCCACCAACTTCGTCGGCCACTACGGCCCCGACGCCTACGGCAAGAGCATTGACGCGCACCTGGAAGCATCCCAGGTGACCCTGCCCTTCGAGCACAGTGCTGAACGCACCTCCGTCGCCCAGGCAACCATCGGTGCCGACGGCGCAGCAGAGTACGAATTCGACATCACCTGGTCCCTCGACTCCGTCGCCGAGAAGCTCACCGAACTGGCACGCACCTCCGACGCAGTGCACACCGGCTCCATCGCCGCCATGCTCGAACCCGGCGCGCACGTGGTTGCGGCAGCCTTCGAAGCCGCCCGCGACGGCGCCCTGCTCAGCTACGACCCGAACTGCCGCCCCACCCTCATCCACAACGTTGACGAGGGTCGCGCCTGGGCTGAAAAGTTCGTGTCCCTCTCCAGCGTTGTGAAGGCATCCGACGAGGATCTGCAGTGGCTCTACCCCGACCGCTCCCTCGACGACAGCGCACGCGCATGGCTTGACCTCGGCGCCGAGCTGATGGTCATCACCCGCGGCGAGGACGGCCCCATCGCCTTCACCAAGAAGTACCCCGAGGGCATCAGCCAGCCCGCACACCGCGTTGAGGTTGCGGACACTGTCGGTGCCGGTGACTCCCTCATGGCGGCGCTCATTGCGGGTCTGCTCGACCGCGGCATTGCCGGTTCCGAGGCACGCGCTAAGGTTGCCGCACTGACCGCAGAAGAGATTGCCGACCTGCTGCGTTTCTCCGCAACCGCAGCCGGTATCACCGTCTCCCGCGCGGGCGCTAACCCGCCCACCCGTGAAGAACTGACCGCCGTACTCAACGGCTAAATAATCTACGCCTC
>CALGXU010000102.1 GCA_937935205.1 uncultured Rothia sp. | reverse complement strand
GTGAACCAGCTGGATAACCGTTATGAAGTCATTCCGTATTTCATGAATAATCAAGAGATTTCGGGTCTTGCTGACGTCGATATGTAGCCCGCCGGTTTGTGGGCTGAAGGCTCCCGGGGATGCGCGGCTCACCCCCACGCTACCCCGGGGCTTTCGGGGCTTCTACGCCCCGTGTCCTAAGGACTCGGTACCCTCAGAACGTAGGCACCACCACCTAGCCCGGACGGGCCGTGTGCTCTTCCTATTCACCAACCACACGAAACGAGAACCCACCATGCGTACTTTCCTGATTATCTTTTGGGGTATCTTCGCTCTACTCACGACAGTGGCGACGATTTATGTTCTCATCAATTACGAGGTGCAGCGCTGGAAAGATAAGCAACGGCAACGTGAGGGTATTTATATTCGACGGGTTACTCGGTTCGAAGCTTTATGCCTGATATTTGTTCCCGTCCCGTCCGTGCTAATGGCTTTCTTACATATTTATGTTGAAGAAGAATTTGGCACAGGCAATGAAATACTCTACCTATGCTTGTCATTTGCCCTCCTTCCGCTGTTGCGGTATGTGCATGTTGCCTACGTGAAGACCTCCGTCGACGGCATCGAGCAGCGCATCTGGTTCTCCAACCCGACCCGTTACCCATTCAACGCGATCAACCGCGTCGTGTTCTACAAAGCAGCAAAATATGAAGACGAAGATACGGTGGGATTCTACGCTAAGTCAGGCACCCAGATTGCCCTGTTTAGCCCGTTGCCTCATAAAAATTACCGGCTTCTGGCGATTGTGCGTTTCAGGATTGAGAACGAACGTTGGCCTGACATGGACAACCCGGATGATGTGGCTCAGGTGGACCGTTTGGATTGTGCCGGGAAGACGATGCGCTACTTTGAGAATCTGGGGAAGGTTACTGGCCTCGCCGACGTCTACATGTAACCAACCACCACACTAGGACATTTCATGCTCAGAAAATTCCTTGCCGAAACCGTCACCAACGGCTCCATCGGCCTCAACCGCCCCAAAGGCTACATCCCCCTAGGTCAACGGCAGAAAAAACCGCTGCTGGCTGTTGTTTGTCTGGATTTTTTCACGCTTTTTGTGTGTTTTTTGGTTCCCCTCTGGATTTCAGAAACGCTTGAAGATTTCATATTTTTCCTCATCTTTGGAAGTATCGTAGGGTCCTGTTTTTGGCTTATGTCCATCCATGTTCATTCTTTCTACATCCAGCAGAATGAGACCTCCGTGAAGTGGCGGAACTGGCGATTCAAAACCCGCGAGTTCGACTACAGCAGCATCACCAAAATACACATGCAGGTTAACGGTAAAGGCGGACACCTACTCATCAGCAGTAGCCAGATGGGACGCTACCGCCTGGGTTTCAGCCCCGTCTTCTTTGACGCAACCTACATCTACCACATGATTCTCTTCCGCGAGCGCTACGGCGTTTGGCCGCCCAAATATGTACCAGAGCTCTTCGTAGAGTTCGGCGATTACGAGGACATGGACGCCCTCATCAAGGTCATCTGTTACGCCCGCAAGTACGAGATCGGCTCC
>CALGXU010000101.1 GCA_937935205.1 uncultured Rothia sp. | reverse complement strand
GGAAGTCACCGCCGACCTGCTGAATATCCCCTCCACACACACCCTCCCCAGCGCTATTACGATGCTTGTGATGGTTTCTGGGCTGATTGTGCGCAAGCGTGCTGCCCTCGTTGCCGCCATCGTTTTTCAGGTACTTGGTGTGCTGATTGCCAGCCATAGCGCCTTTACGCTGGCGTTCCCCGCGGCAATTATGCCGAAGGACCGTATTTTCTCCTCGACGGTCGATACTCTCTCCATCGCGTTTGCGTGTGTGCTGGTGCCGTTCCTTTTCTCGATTCGTTCGGCGTTCCCGGCGCGTATTGGTCGCCTCTCGTGGGTGGGCGCGGCGTTGACGGCAATTGGTGGCATCCTGCTGACTACTCTGGTGCTCTGGTACCTCTGCCACATTGGTGTGTGGGAGCCGTTGCGTTCCATCACCCCGTGGGAGCTGCTCATGCACGGTATGGGTATTGAGCGTACTCATCCTGGTGTTTGGTCTGCCGATGTGGTGGCTTTCTTGGCGTCTTTTGGTTACGGTGCTTCGCTGGTTGTGGCGCTGTACCTGTTGGCGCGCGGTTACCGTGCCCCGGATGCGTGGACCGGTGAGAAGGAGCTAAAGATCCGCGCTCTGCTGCAGCAGTATGGCGCCAATGATTCGCTCTCCTATTTTGCGACGCGCCGCGATAAGCAGGTGATTTTCTCTCCGGATCAGAGGGCTGCGATTACGTACCGTTCGGTGGGTTCGGTGTGTTTGGCGTCGAGCGACCCGGTGGGTGACCCTGATTCGTGGGATGCCGCGATTGAGCAGTGGATGCTACAGGCGCGTAGCTATGGTTGGGTTCCTGCGGCGCTGAGCGTGAGTGAGGCGGGTGCTCGCGCCTATAACCGTGCGGGCCTGTCGATTATTCAGATGGGTGAGGAGGCGGTCCTTGAGGCGGACCGTTTCACGCTCAATGACACGTCAATGTTGCCGGTGCGTCAGGCGGTTCAGCGTGTGCGTCGCGGCGGGTATACGGTGCAGATGCGCCGTTTTTCTGAGCTGGATGAGCAGCAGCGTCAGCAGGTTGCGGAGAATATTTCTGCGTGGCGTCATGGGCGTGTGGAGCGCGGTTTTTCGATGGCTTTGAATCGTGTGAATGATCCGGCGGATTCTTCCTCTCTGCTGGTTTCTACACATGATGAGGCAGGCCGGATGGTGGCTCTGCTGTCATTCGTCCCGTGGGGCCCTACCGGCCTGTCTTTGGATGTTATGCGTCGCTCCCCCGAGGCACCTAATGGTGTGGTGGAGTTTATGGTGGCGTCACTGATGGAACAGGCGGCCTCTTTGGGTGTGCGTCGGGTGTCGCTGAATTTTGCGATGTTCGGCCATATTTTTGAGGCTGCTGATCAGGTGGGTGCTTCGGCGTGGAATCGTTTTGCTTCCCGCTCTTTGGGTGTGCTGGATCGTTTTCTGCAATTGCGCCGTCTGTATCGTTTCAATCTGAAGTTTGCCCCGCTGTGGGTTCCTCGTTATGTGGCGATGGAGCCGACGTTGGCGATGGTGAATGTTGTGTTTGCCGCGGGCATGGCGGAGGGTTTCTTGCCGAATCTGTCGGCGCGCCGTTTGCGGGATCAGGAGCAGCTTCTTTCTGCAGATGAGTTGGTGGCTCTTCAGCAGTTGCAGCTCGCTACTGTGGATGAGCTTCCTGAGGTGTCGCGTAGCGATCAGACTCAGCATCGTCTGCGCCATCTGGAGGCGCTGCGTGCGGCGGGTATGGAGCCGTATCCGCTGGGTGGTGAGAAGGGTAGTCATGGCGTCTCTGTGCTGGGTGTCAAGGATGCTCTGCGTATATTCTCTTCTGAAAATATTCTAGATTCGGAATTCATGGTTTCGGGGCGCATTCGCGCGCTTCGCAACCATGGTGGAGTTCTCTTTGTGACTCTTATTGAAGGTGACAAAACCCTGCAGGTCATCATGGAACGCAGCCTGGTGGGCGAGCGCCCGCTGAGCCTCGCCTCCCGCAACCTGGATACTGGAGACATCATCACCGTGCAGGGCACCTACGGG
>CALGXU010000100.1 GCA_937935205.1 uncultured Rothia sp. | reverse complement strand
TTGAGCGCGAACAGGGTCAGGATTTTGAACGTGGAGGCGGGCACGCGCGCGGTGTCGGCGTTGGCGGCGTACAGGTCGGCGGGTGCGGTGGTTGCCTTGATGCTGGGCAGGTTGCCGTCCATGCCGGTGACGAGCAGGCTGTACTGCGGGTAGGTGCCGTCTGCGAAGAGTGCGGTGAGGGCGTTGCGTAGCTGCTCCTGTTCCGCTTCGGGCAGCGCGGGGGCGAGGGTCGGGCTCGGGGTGGCGCTCGGGGTTGCGGAGGCGGTAGCCTCGGCGGTGCCGGTTGCGCTGCCGGTGGGGCTTGCGGAGCCTTCGGGGCGTTTCTGTTCGGTTGCGGCGGATCCGCAGGCGGTGAGGAGGAACATGCCGCCGAGGGTGAGGGCGGCGCGGCGGGTGAGAGTGGTGGTCTGAGTGTTGTGCTTGTTGGAAGGCATCTTTTGAGCATAGCGGGCGGATGGGGTGCCTATCGAATTTACGCTGGTTTTGGCGCCGAATACGCGGTTTCGGTGTGCGTGAACGGGTTACAATGGGTGAGTTCAACACCTAACTTTCGCACCTTGCGCGCCGAAGTCGCCGCGAAAGTGACTCTAACTCACGAGAAAGAAGGTTCCGATGGAACTCGACGTCACTATTGAAATCCCCCGCGGCTCCCGCGTGAAGTACGAAGTGGACCACGAGACCGGCCGCCTGCGCCTGGACCGCGTGCTGTTCACCTCCATGCAGTACCCCACCGCTTACGGCTACTTCGAGAACACCCTGGGTGAGGACGGCGACCCGCTGGACGCAATGCTGATCCTGGACGTTGACGTTGTTCCCGGCGTGCTGGTTGAGTCCCGCCCGGTCGCAGTGTTCAACATGACCGACGAGGCTGGCGGCGACGCTAAGGTTCTGTGCGTTCCCACCGACAAGCGTTACGACCACATCAAGTCCCTGGCTGATGTTCCCGAGCAGCTGAAGGCTGAGATTCAGCACTTCTTCGAGCGTTACAAGGACCTGGAGCCCGGCAAGTGGGTTAAGGGCGAGGGCTGGGAAGACCTGGCTGCTGCTGAGAAGATGGTCCAGGAGGCTATCGACCGTTTCGCAGCTGAGGGTCACTAAGCTGCCGCACCGTTAGGTGCACCCGGTTTTGTAGGGGGCGTGTTCCCTGCGTCTGGCTCGTGCGATTTTTCGTACGTGCTGGAGGCGGTGGGCACGCCCCTTTTTTTGCTGTGCTCGGAACTGTTGTCCAGGGCTTTGTAGAGGCGATTTTAACAAGTACTTTGCGCGGTGGGGCTTGTAATATTTCTGAAAGTTCAGATTTTTAAAGATATTTCTAAAGTTCTAGTTGCATAAATATTCAAGTTTAAAGTGATATTTTAATAAACTTCAGGTTTACATTGATATATATTTTTTCACGAGAATGAAATATTTGCTTGTGAATACTTGAAAGGGTGAATTTTCAGAGTAGGGTTGAAGGCGTGTGGTGTAAGAGCGTCGACGAAGCGTAAACGCCACACACTATTGTCATCACTCAACTCAATTTAAGGACTATCATGTCTGAACTGTCACGCCGGCATGTGTGCCGGCTTTCATCATTTGCCCTGGTAAGTTTCTTCGTAGCACCTCAGAGCACGGCATGGGGTA
>CALGXU010000099.1 GCA_937935205.1 uncultured Rothia sp. | reverse complement strand
GCTACCGCCGCTACTACCACCACTGCTGTGGCCGCCGCTGCTACCCCAGCTACTGGTGCCGGAGTTAATCGCGGTCATCAGCGCGCCCAGCAGCAGGCCCTTCGCCAGGTCGCCGCCGAAGCCGCTACCGCCGCCGCGGTTGTTCTGGTTGTTGTAGTAGTTGCCGACCTCGTTCTGGGCGCGGTTCTGTGCGTCGGTTGCCTTCTGGATAGCCATATTGGCTTCCTTCATGGCGTTCAGCGGATCCGAAGAAGCCAGACGCTGAGCCTGACCCAGGTGACGCTCCGCCTCAGAAACAGCGGTCAGGGTCATCGGGCCCACCGCAGCGCGGCGGTTATTGATGTAGCTACGCGCACCGTTCACGGCAGCGTAGGCAGAACGCATCGTACGATCGAGGTTCTGCGAAGCCGCACGAGAACGCTCGCGGGTAGCACGCATGTTCGTCATTGCCTTATCCAGCTCAGCGGAGAGCTGACGCAGCTGGTTCGCCAGAGTCAGCGGGTCATTCGGGCGAGCCGAAGCGCTCTGGTTGACCTGGTTGAGCACCGCCTCCATACCGGCAGCGACCGCACCCAAATCATCGCGACGCTGAGAGGCTGCGAGGCTCTTCGCCTCCGCCACATCACGCTGAATGCTCAGCAGGTCGGTGCTCAGGCCCAGCTGAGCCTGCTCCAGCTCCTGTGAACGGGTATTGACCGCTGCGCCCAGAGCCTGAATCTGCGAGGCTGCTTGCTCAGCGGTGCGCAGGTGAGCAACCGCCTCCGAACGGGCGGTCGCGACGGTCGCCTGAGCCTTCTCAACCTCCGCGGCGCACAGCACCATGTTCGACTCCAGCAGGGTGGGAGTCTTAGAAATGGGCTCCAGGGCGCTGGGCAGGTAACGCTCCTTCAACGCGCGGTACTGGGAGGCAATCTCTTCCACCGAGGCGCGCAACTGCGGCAGACGCTGAGCCAGAGCCTCAATAGCTTGGGGTGCCTCCTGCTCCAGGTTGCGTAGCTGAGCCAGCTTAGCGTCCTGTTCCTGAGCAATGCGGGTGACTTCCTGAGAGTTATCAATAATCTCAGTCAACCAGGCACGCTGCTCAGCCTCAGTGTCGGGAATGCTGTCGGTCAGAAGCTGCTGACGTTGGAAGGACTTACGCATCAGATCCTCAGCGCGTGCAATCTCCTGAGCGAACTCGGCGACCTGCTGGTCACTGTACTGTGCACGCGCAAAATCCAGTTCCTGCTTCGCGTGGCTCATCGTCGTATCAGCCTGCAACAGGGCGCTACCGGCACGAGTGCGCAGCTCCTCCAGCGGAACCTCCGGAATGGGGGAGTAGTTACGAGGCGCACCGTAGGAACGCTGAGGCTGCTGCTGAGCGTTCTTCTTCTTACGGCGGCGGTACATTGCGTAACCACCAGCACCCACGGTCGCCGCCGCGCCCACACCGAGCACACCGGTCACCACACCGGAAGAGCTGCCGCCCTTCTGAGCTTCGATACCCTCAACCGCAGCCAGTGCCGCACCCGAGTAGTCGCTGTTCTGCAGCTTCGGCTTGATGTAGTTCTGGTACACCTTCGTCTGCTGATCGCTCGAAAGAGTCTTGGTGCTACCGGCCAAGAAATACGCCTGGCGGGACTCGGTCGCAATCACCAGCACCACATCGGCAGAACCCCAATTGTTCTTCGTGGCAAGCGCCTTCGTCCAGCTCGAAGAAGTAGACGGGTTCTCAAACTTATCGATGACCACCACGTGCAAATCCACGTTGTACTTCTTCGACAGATTCGAAATCTTAGACTTCAGGGTAGCGGTATCACCCAAAGAGTTCGTGGAATCATACACGGTGGTGCCCGTAATCTGCATCGGGTCAGCAGCCTGCGCCGAGGTGCTCAAAAATGCAGAACCAGCCGGCAGAACCGCCGGGGCACAAGAAAGACCTGCCGCCAGCACTGTGGCACCCAAGATAGTGCGCAGGCGAGGGCGTGCGGGACGAATCTGACGCGCAAAGGCGTGCTCGGTCATGGTCTTTCCTCCGTTGTCGTGAAGTATGAACGGACCTGCACTTCACGGCGTGCTTGAACATCGCACGCCTTAGTGCCGGTCACATTATTAGTGTAGCGGTGGCACAGGGGCCCAACAGCACAGATACGAGAATATTGCGCCGCTGTTTGCCACCCGTTTACCGAGTTCCCAGGCTTTATACAGGAAAGCCGGTATACAGGAAGGCCGGGCCCTAGCCTCATGCTAGGCCCCGGCTCACCGGTTATTCAGTTAGCGCCGACGCGCAATCTCCAGATTGCTCATCAGGTGACCCACTACCTCCGCGGCATCAACATCGTGGATACTCTGTGCTATGCCGTTCACCACCTGAACCCGCGAAGACGAGGCGAACATCCAGCCTAAGAACTGCACAGTATTCAGCAACCTAGAACTGCGATCTGCCTGCTTACGCATCTGCACCCACAGGAAGGGCGTAGTCGGCACGCCGCGGCCCTTATACACCTGGGAGTTAGAACGGGCGTCCAAAAGCTCAGCGAGCGCCTCAATATTTTCGGTCAGCTCCTTCAAATCCTCATCCCCGGCAGAGGGACCAACGAAATGACGTTCAACCAGGCTCAAAGGCATGTAGCCGCTACAGCTACTCACCCACGCCAGCTTCAACCGCAGATTCTGCAGGCGAAGCACCTGCTGCAGAAGCCGCGAATGGGTGCGCAACACCGACAGCGGCATAGAAGATAGCCTCTTCTCCTCCGAAAGCAGACCCTCGGAGGAACCCTCCCCGGAAAACACCTTATACGGATCTGCGACGCCCGTCAGAAGCACCGGCCCCTCGTAGTGAACGAACGCCAGAACCTCGGGGACGCTCGAGAGGGAACGGATGCGCTCGCCAATGGTCGGTAGGTCCTCCCCGTCGGGGGCGTACTGTTCGCGGCTGAACATCAACGTCTGGATGGGCTGCTCGGCAAGGTCGGGCGAGTCATGAGCAAGCGCCCGCAAATCGGTCACAATCTCCGCCAGAACACCGTCCTGCTCGATTCGCAGAAGCTCCTCCAGAAGCTCAATGACAGCGCGTGCCTGCAAGCTCAAAACAGCGGCGCAGAACTCCGCATCCTGAAGTTCAAGACGCACCTTCTCCAAGCGCTCCTCCAGCGTGGACTGCACGCCCTTGAGCTCAAACTCGCTCAGCTGCTCCGGGCGGAGCATACGGTGCGTACCATCCTCGCTGGAACGGTAGAAAAGCTCGCTAAACTCCAAGGTAGACTGAACGCCCTTCAACGCCTGCTCTCGCAACTGGGGCAGAACGTCAAAGGCAACTTCCGTCATCTCATTCCAGACCTTGACCTCATCGAGATTCGATTCCTTGCGTGCGGTTTTCTTCCAGGTCTCGGCAAGCTGCATGGCGCGGTCAAAATCGCTCAGCTCTACAAAAGCCGCCAGCTTCTGCGCGCTCTCACGCAGATAACGCACCGCGTAGAGGCGGTCGTTCAAAGAATCCGGGAGGGTATCCTCCAGCAGACGCCAACGGAAGGTGCGTTCAAAGCACTGCTCCGTCAGGCTAATGACGGTGGCACTCAAAGAGAACGCATGGTCACGAGCAAAAGTGAAAGAGCCCGGGGAATCCGCCAAACGGGGCAGGGACGAATAGAACTCCAACGCCCCGCTCAGCTTCAGCCGAGATACCCGGATGGTTTCTTCCAGCTCGGCGGCAAGCACCGTGCGGTCAGCCTGGGCAGTCTCCTTGAAACTGTGCAGCGGAGAAACCTGCGCACGCTCCAGCGTCTGCAGGTTCATGACAGCAGTAACACCATTCACAGGTTTGCAGAGTGGCTAGGTTCATGACCGCACGCATGAGGTAGTTCTCGAGAATCTCGATCTGCTGCCAGCGCTGACGCTGATTCAGCGGAACATGATTCTCTTGCGTGCCGACCAGCAGATGCTGCGGCACACCGTTGATTGCAGGTAGGGCAAAGACCTCATCCTCAGACGTACCGACCGAAAGAACCATGGGGTAGCGGCTACGCTGCGCGTTCTCGAGCGGGAAAATGAGCTTGTGGTTGGTACTCAAAGAGAAACGATCGGAGGGCTTGCTCTCAGGCGCCTGTTCGGGAGCCTCCTGCTGCGCTTGCTCTTCAGGCTGCGCTCGCTCCTCACCCTGTACCGAGGTGTTCTGGGACATGCTCTGCTGCACTTTGCTTTCTGCTGAAGGGCTTTCTGCTGAATGGTTCTGGGCTGTAGAAGAACTAGACCCGCCACCTACCTGCATCGGCTCCAGAGGGGAAGGCGCCGCCACCGGCCGAGGAAGCTGAGGCGAGGGCGCCTGAGCTTGTTGAGTCTGCTGAGCCTGTTGAGCCTGCTTCGGCTGGTAGTGCATCGGGTAGCTCACCGCGCCCTGTACCTGCTGAGGGGGTACTTGCTGTGAAGGCCCCTGCTGGGGCGGTACCTGCTGATTCATCGCTTGGTTCTGCTGCTGTTGCAGCACCTGCCGCCTAATCTCACGCGCACGACGGCGCGAGGGGCTCAACGACGCAAAAAACGCTACCGCCGCGCAGATCAGAACAAATATAAGCAGCGCGTACAGGCGGGTTGCGCCGTCCAAAGAAGAGCCCACCGCCGCAGGTACGACCGGCAGCGCGCCAAGAAGAGCGAAAGCAGCAGAAATAATCCTCATAGCTTCACCATAACCCAGCTAAATCCCGGGTGCTCGTAACGCCGTCGCCTTACCGCATACTAAAAGGGAAGTAGCCGGGGCACCGGGTGCTTTCCGCCGGGGCTTTCCGCTGGTTCTTTCGGTCACCGCCTCCCGCACCCGCATCACGGTTAAAAGACGATGCGGCGTAAGCCCTCATACAGGGGCTCACGCCGCATCGATCATCACTCACTCACTATCACACCCGGGCCGGTCCTCACACCGACCCTTCGGGACATACTGGGGATTCTCGCCCCTTCCGGCGCAGGGCTCTCATCTCCCGCCCCGGAAAACTCTCAAAACTCTATGCGCTACCTACCGGCGGTCAATGCCTGGGTAGCCATCGGCTGTGCCAACTCGGAGGCCTTTTCCGCACGATGACGGCGGTACACCATTCCCGAGCAACACGCCACAATACCTGCACCGATGCCGATGGAGCTTGCCAAGATCGCACAGAAAATCAAGGTTCCGATCATCATGGTTTCTCCTTTGCCTTTGTTCTCTGCTTTTGTCCTCGTCTCTATGTGCCTTCAACATTACGGACTGACTCTGTGTTGAAGCTGTGTATGCGGGCGCGTCATGCTGTGTAAACCGTGGAGAAAAACCGCGTGCTTTAAGAGAGAAGCCTGGGAGTGCCGAAAAATAGCGAACAAATCCCAGGAAATAAAGCTAATTTTCGTGGAATGATAGAGTACTCCGTACCGGATAAGTTGCACTAGATGAAAAAAATTGGGAGAAATTCCCAGGGAACTCCCCGATAACCAACAGCAAAAAAATATAGAACGCCAGAAAACACCCTCTACAGTAGAAAGATAGCGTGCGCCCAGGGCGACGCACACGCGCGACTCTAGGAGAACTTATGACTCAGAACAACGGATGGTCTTACGACGGCAATGAAGGCGTCACGGATGCAACTCGTCCCATGCAGAACGTGAGCGGACAGGCAAACTACCAGCAGGGTCAGAACGCATACCCGCAGGCATACGCCTCTCCCGGATACACCTACCCCCAGGCGGCGGCTGCTCAGGTCGCTTCGGCACAGTCTGCACCCCAGAACACTGAGAACAACAAGCGTTACGGCGCCGGTGTTGTGCTCACCGCAGCTTTGCTCGCAGCCCTCGTCGGTGGTGGCGTCGGCGCGGGCGTCGGAGGCGGCATCGCAGCATCAAACAACAGCTCCTCCAGCGCTTCCTCGCGCGGCTCCGTGAGCTCCAATATCAGCAACTCCTCCACCGTGGCAGGCGTAGCAGAAACCGCGAAGAAGGTCCTGCCCTCCACCGTGACCATCGTTGCTTCGAACGGCTCCTCCTCCGGCGGCGGTAGCGGCGTTATCCTCGACAAGGAAGGTCACATCCTCACCAACCACCACGTGGTTACCCTCGAATCTTCCAGCGCCGCATCCACCATTGAGGTGCGCCTGAGCGACGGTACTGTGCGCACCGCATCCGTGGTGGGCCTGGACTCTGCTGCTGACCTGGCGGTCCTGAAGATTAACCCCTCCGGCCTGGACCTGCAGCCCATCACCTGGGGTGACTCCTCCAAGCTGGTCTCCGGCGAGGTAGTGGTTGCCCTCGGCGCGCCGTATCGTCGTAGCGAATCGGTAACCTCCGGTGTGGTCTCGAACGCAAACCGCGTGCAGCCTGCCGACACGAAGGGCCAGAACTACATCCCCATGGTTCAGGTTGACGCTCCCATCAACCACGGTAACTCCGGCGGCCCGCTGGTGAACCTCAAGGGTGAACTGGTCGGCATCAACGCGCAGGGCCAGGCAAGCCAGGACGGTGGCACCGCCGACGGTATGGCGTTCTCCATTACCTCCAACTACGCCAAGCGCATCTCCTCCGAGATCATTGCTAAGGGTAAGGCAACCCACGGCTACCTGGGTGCGAGCGTGAAGAACAGCCCTGCGGACACCGGTTCGGGCTCGTCCAAGCTCATCCCCGGTGGCGTTGAAATTACCTCGGTAGAACCGAACAGCCCCGCCGCCAAGGCAGGCCTGCGATCCGGCGACGTCGTGATCGAAGCCGACGGTCACGCCGTGACCAAGAGCGAAGAGCTCAACGGTACCGTACGTGCCGCGGCGGCAGGCTCTGATCTGAAGCTGAAGGTCAAGCGCGGCTCCTCCACCCAGGACATCACCGTGACCCTGGGCAACGCCGACAGCCAGAAGTAACCCCTCGCTCCTGAAGTAGTCGCACTGAAGTAGTAGCCCTAAAGTAGTAACACAGCGCAGCTGAGAAACACTCGCTCAGTCGGGACTGCTCGGTCAGTCTAAATAACGCGCACAATAAAGATGCTCCCACCCCGTACCTGGGGTGGGAGCATCTTGCATGAGCGAGGTAAACTATAGCGATACTGCAGAATAGGCGGGCTAAGCGTCCTTGAGAACCTCTCCCACACGCCTCTGCAAAGCCGGGATAACCTCCTGCTCGAACCACGGGTTCTTCGCCTGCCATCTAAAATTTAGCGGCGACGGATGCACCAGCGGCAGAAACTTCGGAAGATAAGACTCCCACGCACGAACCGTCTCCGTCAGGTTCTTCTGCGCCTTTGGGGCGTGCACACCATCCAGGTAGTGCTTCTGAGAGTATGCCCCCACCAGCAGAATCAGCTGAACATCCGGCATGAGCTCCAGTAGCTGCGGATGCCACTTGGGCGCGAAATCCTTACGCGGCGGGTTATCGCCGTGCGCGCCCTTGCCGGGGTAATAAAAATCCATCGGTAGCAGCGAAATCAGCTCGGAATCGTAGAACTGCTCATCCGTCACGCCCATCCACTCGCGCAGCTTCACGCCGCTCGGGTCATTCCACGGGATGCGGCTCTCCTGAGCGGCACGCCCAGGCGCCTGACCAATTACCACAATACGAGCATTGGGCGAGGCCGAATAGACCGGCTCCCAACCCTGTTCCGTGAACTCCCTATTCTGCGGATCCAAACGAATCTGCTCGGCCAGGGGAGGGGCGGTCTCTAGAATCTGCTGAACCAGGTGCTCCGGCAGATCATGGTGTGCTGTAGCCATGCTAGATGGCGCCTCCCTCAAAACCGTTCTGACGCCACGCCTCAAAAATCGCAATGGACGCAGAATTAGCCAGGTTCAGCGAACGGCGACCCGGCTTCATTGGAATCTTCACGCGCTCAGTTACGTGCGGGTCCTGCTGAACCTCAGCGGGCAGACCCACCGACTCTGGACCAAACATGAACACGTCACAGGGACGGTACTCAATATCCGCATACGACGTCGAAGCAGTCGTCGTGAACGCAAAAACACGCTCCGGAGCCAGAGCCTCCCACGCATCCTCAAGGGTCTCATGCACCGTCACCACCGCCAGATCGTGATAGTCCAGACCCGCACGGCGCAGATGCGCATCATCAAAATTAAAGCCCAGCGGCTTCACCAGGTGCAGCTCAGCGCCAGTAATCGCCGCCAAACGGATAGCGTTGCCGGTATTGCCGGGAATCTCAGGGGTATAGAAAAGAATCTTGAACACGTTCCTAAGTGTACCGCGCAGCCTGCGACCGGCCCCGACCAGCCCCCGAGTGTCCCGGGGCAGTAGCGCTCGCTGACCCAGCCGCAGGTGAACACACCTAGAAGAGCGCCGATAGAGCGCGATAAAATAAGCGAGGCGAAAAACCGCCGACAACCCAGCAGGAGGAACCATGAGCGCAGAAACCAACCGTCAGAACGGCCGCGTCTACCTCGACCACGCCGCCACTACCGACGTACTGCCCGCCGCCATCGACGCCATGGTCGAACAGATGCGCAACGGCGGCAACCCCTCCTCCCTGCACGCCGTAGGACGCGACGCCCGCGCCACCGTCGAATACGCCCGCGAACGCATCGCCCGCGCCATCGGAGCCGACCCCGCCGAGGTTATTTTCACCTCCGGCGGCACCGAAGCGGACAACCTCGCCGTCAAGGGCATCTACTGGAAGCGCCGCGAAGAAGACTCGCAGCACACCCGAATTCTCGTCTCCTCCATTGAGCACCACGCCGTGGAAGAAACCTGCGAATGGCTCGAAAAGGCAGAAGGCGCGCAGCTCGAATGGATCCCCGTAGACGAGCACGGTAGCGTCAACCCGCAGACCGTCCGCGAACTCATCGAAAAGAACCCCGAAGACGTCGCGCTCGTGACCGTCATGTGGGCGAACAATGAGGTCGGTACCGTACAGCCCATCCCCGAAATCGCCGCTATCGCCGCCGAATACGGTATTCCCGTGCACTCGGATGCGGTGCAGGCATTCGGCGCGGTGCCCATTGACTTCCACGCCAGCGGGGTGGCGACCCTCGCAATCTCCGGCCACAAGATTGGTGGCCCCATGGGTATCGGGGCGCTCGTGGCAACCC
>CALGXU010000098.1 GCA_937935205.1 uncultured Rothia sp. | reverse complement strand
CATGCAGGACGGCGACGTGGTGGAGTTCCGCTTCAACGTCTAAGCTGACGGGTCAATAGGACTTTGAAAATCCGGTGACGGAGGGATGACGAAATGCATCTCACTGTCACCGGATTTTCTGTACCCTTTAAACGCAAGCTGAATTTGTAATAACTCTCAAATCAGGAGATGTGGGAGACGGATATGACTGTAAATAATGAAGCAACTGAAGAGAATAACGAACCCATTGCGCCGAAGACCTTCCGGCGCTCATGCTTGTGACAAGTCTTCTGGTCTACGTTGACGAGAATGAACGAAATTCTGATTTTTCAACGTCTAAGAATAAGAAAGGATAAGAAATGCCCGAATGGTGGGAATCCCTTTTATCTAAATGGTCGTGGAACGACCCGACGATTATCTTGGGCTTAGCGGCCATTGTAGTCAGCTTAGCGGCCATTGTAGTCACTGTTGTGTTATGGGTGCTAGATTCGAGGCAAAAAAAACGTGACAGCGCGTCGCAAGCCGAACAAGCAAAACGTGACAGCGAGTTGGATAAGAAGCGTGCGTTAGTTTTGCAACGCCAGCGACGCGATGAGCTACCGGGGATTATTAATCGAGCCACAGAACCCCCGCATCTGGTGACGTTATGGGAGGAAGTTAGTGGGTATAAGAAAGAGGACCGGGAATTCCTTCTCACTCTTCTTCGCGCCAATCCTGCTCTTCCGCTTCCTGGATTGTCCTCTGGCGCGAAGGTGCAAGATGATCTGACTGATGCTGTTGTGAGCCTTTATGTTGACGGGTTCGAGCGTCGCTATGCAGAACGTGATGGATACGAACCCTATCCCGGGTTGCTCGGATTCATTAAGGAAGCAAAAAGACAGGGCGTAAAGATTGAGGACTCGCGCATCGTCGACCTTGTTACAGGACCGACTGCAGAAAAGCAACCCCAAAATCACCGCTTCTACCGGGATCTGGTTCTTGCTCTTCCCCAATCCGCGGGTCCTCTTCTTCGCGCGGTTGAGAGGATTGATTCTAGTGCTCCCAATGGGCTTAAACTGAATGTTCTGACAGGTGCCCTCCTGGCAGTCAAAGATATGGAACTGAGGTGCCAAGACGGGAAGTTGTTTGAGGAAGAGGCAGAGGTAAGGGCGCTAAAACATGGAATTGCTACAGCTCTCGCTTCTCTGCTACGTCAAGGTGCCCTATGCTCGTTTGATGAGTGGGAACTTGAAGGAGCGACTGAGCGCGTGACTGCTACAGCCGCCTGGCTCATCAGAGCGGTTGGATGGGTTGCCGATGTCGATGACCTTCAATCGAAGTGGATGATTAAGAATCTAGCTTCCGCAATTGAATCGGATTGCATAAGGGACTGGGGAATTGATGACGCCGATGTCCGTCAGGGATTCGAGTGGATCAGTGAAAAGTGCCCCAAATTGTGGGAAACCTATGGGGAAGGGCTGGAAAAGGCAGCCACGGAAATTGGACCCTGGAATGGGGCCTCTCCTCGTAGGTTATCGCTTACCACCCTGAAACGTCGAGTTACACCGTGACGTGGTGGAGTTCCGCTTCAACGTCTAAGCTATAAAAACATAAAAGCGGAGCCCCGCACTACAGCTCGTAGTGCGGGGCTCCGCCCTATTAACCCTCACGCGCCACAAAAGGTAGCCGCCGGGTGTAAGTCTTATTGACCGGGATTAGTGGTCAGCACCAACCATAACGTTGGACGCCTTGATGACTGCGTAAGCGGTCTCGCCAACCTTCAGGCCCAGTTCCTTAATGGACTCGTTGGTGATGGAAGCAGAGATAACAACCTCGGGAGCGATCTCAATCTTAACGATGCCGTTGGTAGCACCCTCGGTGATCTCAACAACCTTGCCAGCGAACTGGTTACGTGCGGAAAGCTTCATGAAGTCGTGCCTTTCACTCAATAAACGTACAAATGCCCTAAATACTCTACACGCCTTATCTTCTGCACGATGAGCAAAAACCCGAAATTGCGCAAATATTACGCAAATTTTATGTTCTTGGCTTCCCGGGTCTCCTCCTCGGCCCCCTCATCGGCTCCAGCTGAGCCGCAGATGACATACAGAAAAGTAGGCTTGAAACCCGCCAAATGGTATAGTCAGCACGAACGCGAGAATCCTCGCACCCTCCACCGTCGCACCCCGTCCTCGCTGACGCGCGCCCACACGCCGCAGCAATACTGCAGCACCACCGCAGAAACAGGGGAGCGGCGGCGCATCCGCACAGATCGAAGAAGGAACCATGAGCGAAAACCTCAACGAAATCGAAGCACCCGCCTGCCCCGAATGCAACGAAAACTACACCTACGAAATGGGTGAACTCTGGGCATGCCCCATGTGCGGCCACGAATGGGAACGCACCGCAGCAGGCGAAACCGAAGAAGAAGCAGGCACCAAGGTTCTCGACTCCGTCGGTAACGAGCTCGTCGACGGCGACTCCGTCACCATCGTCAAGGGCCTGAAGGTCAAGGGCGGCGCAGACATCAAGGCAGGCACCAAGGTGCGCGGCATCCGCCTGCTCGAATCCCCCGTGAACGGCCACGACATTGAGGCGAAGGTCCCCGGCGCAGGCCAGATGTACCTGAAGTCCTCCGTCGTCAAGAAGGCATAAGCGAAGAAGGCATAAGCCAAGGCGATATAAGCCAAGAAGGCATAAAACGCCTCCTGTGAGGCGCAGAAAAGGCGGCACCTCCCGCACTAGCTCACGCTAGGGGAGGTGCCGCCTTTATGTATGAGGGGCTCATCTGAGAAAAGCTCAGCGAGCCCTCAATAGGTCGGATCGTTACTTCCTGCCGGTAAGGCCCAGGTAGACGGAAATAGTCAGCATTGCTGCGAAAATCGAAATAATCCAGCGGATCCAGTCAATGCCGCTGGTGTCCGCTACACCCAGCTGGGTCGCTGCCCAGGTACCGATAGCCGCGCCGACAGCACCGCAGATAATGGTCCAAAGAATCGAAATGTTCTGACGACCTCGCATGAAGAAACGTGCGATCGCGCCAATAATTGCGCCGGTAATAATGGTGCCAATAAGAGTGCCCATTGTTCTCTCCAAGGGTTGTACACCTGCCGCTGTGACAGGTGGCGTGTTAGTTCCAGTGTAGGCAATGCTGGTTACGGAAAGCTTAATAACGGGTATGTTAAGGTAAACGGCACCTCAATGTTTTACGTGTAAAACACTGAGGTGCCGTTCCTAACGAACGAAGCGACTACTTCGACTTACGCCAAATCTTCAGCGCGCTACAAATCATCGGCAGCTGCAGGGGCAGACGACCGTACGCAATAGCCTTACGCTGAGTGGACTGGTTACGCGCATCCAGCGCCATCTGAATGTTCGCGGGGAACACGGCAACAAACAGCAGAGCTGCAAGCAGACCACCGGCACGGCGAGTCTTGTCATTAGCCAGCAGGGCAGCGGTGCCCAGCTCAGCTACACCCGAACCGTGAGTGTACGCGTGGGCAGGACCCGGCAGGTACTTCGGCACAATCGAGTCAAAGGGATCCGGGATGATGAAGTGCAGCGCACCCATCACAGCGAGGGCGCGAGCCATGCGAGTAGCCGAGCGCTCAGCGCTATACTCTTTCTTCTTAAAAATACTCATGCTCCCATTATGCGCCCGTCAGAGGCGTATTCCCCGCCTCAACGATGAGCTGAACCGCTGCGTGTTTGACTGTCTAAAATGCGGACTAGGCACGTCAAACAGAAAACATTGTTCAAAAGCAGGTAAGATAGGGAGCAACGGCACCACGTGCGGATGACGCCCCGCCTGCCCCCACCTTTAGGTGAGTCGCCAGACGGAGTAAAACACCGGGTGCCTACCGGAACAATCAAAGGAGTTATACCGTGAAGAAGATTCTGTGCATCGCTATCCTGGCAGGCGCCGCATACTTCGGTTACAAGAAGTTCGTTGCCTAAATAGCTAGCCCTCGGGCACTCTACATATCCTTAAGCAACGAAAACCCGCCGTCTCACATATGCACCATATGCGAGACGGCGGGTTTCTCGTATGCCCAACCTCCCGGGCTTCAAACACGTAGCCTATAGGGTGAACCGGCTATTCGCTCGGCGGAACCTCGCCGGTCATCACAACCTTGTTCTGCGAAGAGCTCCAGCTGAACTCAGCGGTCGTGCGGCCGCTCGCGCTGGCGGGGCTCTCGTCGCCCTTCATATAACGGTAAGTCACGCTAATCGAGCTGTCGGAGGTGCGGGTAATCACCGGGGAGAACGAGTACGGCTCATACGTTGCGGTACCAATGAACTTGCCGCGGTGGAACAGCAGAATGTGGTGCGCCATCGAAGAGATGCAGCAATCAGACGGGGACGAGCCCGGAATCGCATCAATCCACGACAGCTCAGCACAGGGGTCATAGCCCTCGTAAGTGCGCGAAACGTTCGTCCACTGATCCCACTTGCTCTTATTCTTCAACTCGCGCAGAGCCTTAGACACCACGGTCGACGCAGAATCAGACGCGCACGTGGAGTCCTTCTTCGACTCAGACTTAGCCTCAGACTTGGAATCCGACTTCGACTCAGAGGTCTTCGACTCGGAGGCGGTCGGCTCAGCATGAACCGTAATCGTCACCACCGACGGCACCGGAGCAGGCGACGAAGCACTCGGGGAAGCGCTCGCGGATGCGCTCGGGCTCGCCGACGGGGTGGGGAACAGCTCCTGCGTAGAAGTAGCGCTCGCCGAAGCAGAAGGGCTGCTAGACGAAGACACCACGGTACCCGAAACAGCAGAATCAGTGCTTGCCGAGCAGGAAGTGACAACAAGAGCTAGAGCGGCGCCCAAAGCGGGTAGAGCCAAAGCGGTACGGCCGGTGAAACGGCGGCGAGTAGAAGACATGAATACTCCTGAAGATGCGCGGCAGCGCGCACCGGTGCTGGTCAAGAAGTGAATAGTGAACTCGTCCAGTATAGGGAAAAAGAGGCGGACACGTGGTGCGCGCGGTCAGTGCCGTTCGTTACCAGCGCCGTTCGTTACCGTGGCATGCGCGCCGCATCTGCACGGCAACAAAACCCCGGCCCAAACACCCAGCAACAAAAACCGGCTAGCAGACCTTATCGTCCGTCAGATAATGCACCAGCCAGGCGCGCCTCGCGGTCGCAATACGCGCCGTAATCCGCGGAAAAACCCACAGGCTAATCGCGCCCTGAGCCCACAAAATCAGCGAAAACAGCAGCGGCCGGAACGCAACATCGCGCGGATCCACACCGGGGTTGAGAAGGCGCGCGAGCGCATCCGACAGGAAAATCGACGGGAACATCAGCGACATCAGCACCGTACCCAGCACCCAGCCCGGGCCGAAACAGAGCAGAACCCAGCGGGCACTCATCCGCAGGTTCTTGCGGTGCGCCCAGCGGAACTGCCAGCCGCGCAGACGGTACGGATAAATCACGCCCAGAATCGAGCCCAGGGACACCACAATAGCCGGCACCACAAAGAACGACAGGGACATCATGAGCGTGGGGGTCAGGTTCTTGTCCTGACTGTGCAGAATCAGCGCCAGCAGGGTTCCGGAAACACCCGTGATCAGACCGATTGCAATAGCCTTCGTGCGTACGAACAGGTGCAGGGCGTGCGGGTCGCTACTGCGTAGCGCACGTAGTGCATGCTCCTCATCGTGGCCCATCAGGTTCGTTGAGGTGACGTCCGCAACCATCCAGCCGACCATCACCAGCGCAAAACCGGCCGGGCCCTTAAACTCGCTAAACAGCCACGAACGCCAGACGTCCGGGAGCAGGTACCAGCAGATTGCCGCCAACAGGGCGTTACACATGAGCGTCTGCGTCTCCACAGGGAAGGGGCGCGTGAACATGCGGCGCAGCTCAGCGCGCACACTCGGACGGTACGTATTCTGCGGATCAACGAGGGCACGACCCTCCACCCGCTGACGGCGCAGGTCCTGACGGAGTGCCCTGAAATTCGTCACGGGGTGCGCCAGCGGCGCAAGGCGGGAAGATACGTGCCTCAAAATGCTCACCTGCCCATTGTAGAGGTGCCGCTAAGGCGAAGCGGCACCGCAGAAAATCAGCTATGCGGAAACTCCGCCCGCTAGTGCCTGTGTCCCCTTGCACACCCGCCGCATCCAAGGGACAATGAAGACATGGCTGAAGTAACTCTACAGAACGAACTCGTAATCCACACCAACGGCGACCTGCCCGCAGTCGGCGCAAAGCTGCCCGAATTCTCGGTTCTCGCGGCTGATCTCTCCGAGATCTCCTCCGCAGATTTCGCAGGTAAGAACCTGGTGCTGAACATCTTCCCCTCCATCGACACCGGTGTTTGCGCAACCAGCGTCCGCACCTTCAACAAGCAGGCTGCAGGCCTGGAGAACACCGTCGTGCTGTGCGTCTCCAACGACCTGCCCTTCGCAATCGGCCGCTTCTGCGCAGCCGAGGGCATTGAGAACGTCGTGACCTCCTCCGCTTTCCGTTCCTCCTTCGGTGAGGACTTCGGCGTAAAGCTCGTGGACGGCCCCCTGGCTGGTCTGCTGGCACGCTCCGTGGTCGTCGTGAACCCCGACGGTGAGGTTGTCTACACCGAGCTGGTTCCCGAAACCACCAACGAGCCCAACTACGAAGCAGCCCTGGCAGCTATCAAGTAAGCCCTAATAGCTATTAACTAGTAGCTATCAAGTAAGCTTAGTACGGGAGCCGGATGTGACGCCGGCACCCGCATAGTACTTCCGTCAGGGACACCTGGCGGTACACAGCACAGCAGATACTGAACGTCTACAGCGCATGATCTAGGGTTCACCCACACATGCGGCTGGCGACAGCATAACGCCCCGCCCACCCGGTATTTCGGGTGGGCGGGGCGCTTTACTATGTCCAGGGGTTAATGCGTGGAGGTGCCGGGAGCGTCGGGACTACCGGGAGCGCCGGAGGCCTCGGCGGGCTCCTCATCCGCGACCAGCATATGCTCCGGCAGAGTGCCGCGGCGCTTAGCTACCACAAAACGCGACACCAGCAGCAGAATGTACACCACCATCGAAATCAGTAGCATCGATTGCGGCGACACCAACAAACCAACCGCCGCAGACACGCCTGCGATAGCCGCGGTGGTATGGTCTTTTGAACTCTGATATGCATCGATGGCGAGCACCGCAAAGAGTGCCGTCATCACAAAATCCACGCCCTTGAGCTCACTCAAGAAGCTTGCACCTAGTACGTAGCCGAGCGTTGCGCTCGCTAGGACGCTCAAATGCAGGCCCGCGTGAATCCACAGGATGCGGGAGGCACGAAGCTTATGGCGGTCCGGTCCGGTGTTCAGCGCGTACGCCTCATCAATGAGGGTGTACACGGTGTAGAACTTCGCCAAGCCGCCACGCACCCGCTCAATCGGGTAGGACAGACCGTACATGAGGTGGCGGGAATTAATGAGCAGAGTCATCACGGCGATAGAGAACAGCGAGGCATGATTCGAGACCATGTCAATCAGCACGAACTCCACCGAACCGGCAAACACCAGCATCGGCAGCAGAGGCGCCACCCAGAACGGCAGACCGTAACTGTGCACCAGCACGCCCAGACCAATGCCGACAAAGAACAGGCCCAGCATAATCACACCGGCAACGCGCATCGCCTCGGCGAAGCCGCTCTCGCGCGGCTGCTGCGGCCCCTGTGCATCGGGGGAGGCGGGAGCCTCCACCACGGGAATCATGCCGGTTAGCGGAAGCGCAGAAGCAATGACCTGTTCTACCTGCTCGGGAGAAGCCTGATGGGGCGCGGGTTGGCTCGCCTGCTGCGGTGCAGGCTGAGAAGCAGCAGTGGTGGAAACAGTAGTGGAAGAAACAGGATTCTTAGAGATGCTCATCGTGACCCTCCTAGAAAACCCAGTTAGCCAGCACAACGCAGGTGACGGTACCCGCAACCATGCTTAGCACCATATTCTTGCGCCACAGGTGCGCCCCCACGGTCACCACCAGGCCCGCCAGGTACGGTGCCGCTGTAGCGAATGAAGAATAATTAATCTTCGCCACAGCATAAATGGCAAGCAGCGCGACCGCGCCGAGCGGAATCCAGTGGCTGAGCGCATCCAAAAGTTCGGAGCCAGCCAGAGCCTTCTTCAGACCGAAGGGAAGCAAACGAAGCAGGAACGTAATACCTGCAGCCACAAGAATTGCGGCAAGAATATAGCCGGTGGTCACTTCACTGTTCATGAAGATTTTCTCTTTCTGCACATACTCAGCGAAAGACCCCGAAAGAGTGCCCCGAAAAGAGCGGAAGAGCCCTGAAAGAGGCGCGCGGGTGAAGCCGTGAAAGCATCCGCGAAAAGGGTAGGGAGAGCCCAACCGAAGAAGAGGCTGGGGGCTAAGTAGTGCGGTAGGTACGTGAGTTGATGAAAGCCGCGAAACATGGAGGCGGAGGGTCGTTCCTCCTGCACGAGTTGTTCAGCGCGGGTAGTTGCGCGCGTTAGTAGTTCTCGTGCGTGACCTCGGGTGATGCCGCTCCCGGTGCGGTGTTACTCCGGGGCGGCACAGCGTTCTGCGTCGCTAGTTTCCTTAGCGGTGTCTTTCATCTGAGTCATGGGGTACCTTCACCTCTGGGAGCCTCCGTGCAGGTTCGCGCGGGAGGCATTTTAGTAATCCTAGAAATAGAAAGAGGGGAGAGCGAAGCTCCACTCATCTATCCTAACCGGTTTCGAACACGTATGTAACGTTCTTATCGCTGTGTGGAAGCGGGTGCATCAGCGGTAGCGGCGGTGGCTGGGCTCTCTGCAGCGCTTTCAGCCTCATCCGCTACCTCACACTCAGCACGATGCGGCAGAGTACCGCGGCGCTTCGCCACCGGGAAGCGTGCCAGCAGCAACACCACGTACGAACCCAACGCCACCACCAGGAACGAGGACGGCGCAAAAATCAGCGCAATCGCGGCCGAAACCGCCACAAAGAGCGCCGTCACGCGATCCGGGTTAGCGCGGTAGCCGTCCATCGCAAGAACCGTGAAGATAGCCACCATCACGAAGTCCACGCCCTTCAGATCGCTCAAGAAGCTCGCACCCAGCACATACCCGAGGATTACGCTCAGAATCCAGGAGACGTAAATCAGCACGTTCCCCCACAGGATGCGCGCACCCGAACGCTCATTGCGATCAGGACCGGAGTTGAGAGCAAACGCCTCATCGCAGAGAGTGTGGATGGCGAGGGCCTTGGCCCAGAAGCCCTTCACGCTGTGTAACGGGTAGGAAAGACCGTACACCAGGTGACGCGCATTCACCAGGAACACCGTCAGTGCAATCGACGCAAGGGACGTACCAGCACTGACCATGCCCACCATGAGGAACTCCACCGAACCGGCAAAAACTAGGGCAGATAGCAGCGGCGCAGTCCAGATCGGCAGGCCGTGAGCGTTGAGGATAATACCCAAACCCAGCACAGCGATACCGAGCATCACCACGGAAGAATCCGCAACAGCCAAGCGGAAATCATTCTGCGTGCTCGTACGCTCAGCGCCGGGGGTCTGTGCCATAAAAGAGTTCCTTGTGTATGTTGTGCTCTTCAAAAAATCTACTGTGTGCGTGAGGGACTTCGAAGCTCCGCCGCGGTTTTCCAGTGTATAGGAGCGGCCGGTTGACCGACGAGAAAAAGAGTCCGGGAATAAAATAATGAGAAACACGCTTATAGTGAATGACGCTAAACAACGCGGTGCTGAATAACCTAGCGACCGCGCAGACAACCCGAAAGGAACCTCAATGGCTGAACAGAACAACGCCGAGCAGAACAACGCTGAGCAGAACAACACCGTGCAGACTGCTGAAGAGCAGAAGAAGGTGTACTCGCGCCAGCAGGAACGCCGCGAACTCGACAACTACCGCCAGACCAAGATCGAGCGCATCGACCGCCTGCGCTACCGTGCCTACGGTGCCAACGGCGCAACCCTCGACTTCGGTGTGGGCGAGGGTCTGCTGACCCCCGTCGAGCTGCTGCTTGCCGCAATTGCCGGCTGCTCCTCCGTGGACGTGGATGCCGGCACCTCTCGCCGCTCCACCCCCGAGGTGTTCGAGGTGCTCGCCTCGGCGCTGAAGCAGACCGAAGACGGCGCGGTTCGCCTCGACGACGTTGAGGTGGACTTTGATGTGCGATTCCCCGAGGATGAGCAGGGCGCCAAGGCACAGAAGATGGTGGACCGTCTGATTCAGCTCAGCGAGCAGAAGGACTGCACCGTTTCCCGTACCGTGGAGCACCCCACGAACGTGTCGTTCCACAACCTGGCTGACTAAAGCCGGGTGAACTAAATAAACCGGGCGAACTCGCCTGATATGGGGCCCTCCCGTACCGCTTGTCATGAGGCGGTGCGGGAGGGTTTTTCTGTGTTTTTGTGGTTTTGGGTGGAAAAGAGCCTGAAAAGCGGGTAGGATTGACCCTCAGATTAGAAAAACTTACGGTACGTAAGAAATCCTTATGATTGAAGAATTTCTTGACCATAGGCCAAACCTTCGGCGGCACCACGCACAGCAAGACTAGACTGGACACCAGACTAGACCGCTAGCAAACGCACGAAGCAATAGCCTCAGAAAGAAGACCTGACATGGCACAGCCTACAGAGACTTCCGGCGCTGCATCGGAAGCCACCCCCGCAGAGGGTGAACTGAAGCGAGGCCTCTCCGCCCGCCACATGCAGATGATCGCAATCGGCGGCGCAATCGGCACCGGCCTCTTCGTCGCCTCCGGTAAGACCATCTCCACCGCAGGCCCCGGCGGCGCAATCCTCGCCTACGCCCTCATCGGCATCATGGTGCTCTTCCTCATGCAGTCCCTCGGCGAGATGGCCGCGCACCTGCCCGTCCCCGGCGCATTCCAGACCTACGCGGCACGCTACGTGTCCCCGTCCTTCGGCTTCGCCATGGGTTGGAACTACTGGTTCAACTGGGCGATTACCGTCGCCGCCGAACTCGTCGCCGTCGGCGAGGTGATGAGGTACTGGTTCCCGGACATCCCATCCTGGGTGTGGGCGGCAGGATTCCTCGTGTTGCTGACCGGCATCAACGCCCTCTCGGCACGCTCCTACGGTGAAAGCGAATTCTGGCTCGCCACCATCAAGGTTGTCACCGTGGTCGTCTTCCTCATCGCGGGTATCGCCATGATCTTCGGCATCCTGGGTGGTAGCTCCCCGGGCGTCTCCAACTGGACCGTCGGTGAGGCACCCTTCGTCGGCGGCGCACCCGCCGTACTCGCCATCTTCATGGTGGCAGGCTTCTCCTTCCAGGGCACCGAAATGATCGGTGTGGCTGCCGGCGAATCCGAGAACCCCCGCCGCGACGTGCCCCGCGCACTGACCAGCGTGTTCTGGCGCATCATGCTCTTCTACATCGGCGCGATGGTCGTCATCGGCTTCCTGATTCCTTACTCTGACCCGAATCTGCTCACCGCAGCGGACGGCAACATCAACATCTCCCCGTTCACCCTCATCTTTGAGCGTGCGGGCATCGCCTTCGCGGCAGCCATCATGAACGCCGTGATCCTCTCCGCAGTGCTCTCTGCAGGTAACTCGGGCCTGTACGTTTCGGCTCGTATGCTCTTCGCGCTCGCCCAGGAGGGTAAGGCACCGAAGATGTTCACCCACATCAACTCCGGCGGCGTGCCCATGAACGCGCTGCTGGCAACCGCAGCGATCGGTGCAATCGGCTTCATCGCCGCACTGCTCTCGCCGGATGGCGCGTACCTGTGGCTGGTGAACGTGTCCGGTCTGGCTGGCTTCATCACCTGGGTTGGTATCGCCGTGGCTCACTACCGTTTCCGCCGCGCATACCTGAAGCAGGGCAACAGCCTGAAGGACCTGCCCTACGTGGCGCCGTTTTTCCCCGCGGGCCCGATTATTGCCTTCCTCATGTGCCTGGTCGTGATTGGTGGCCAGAACTACGAGGCGTTCCTGAGCGGTGACTGGGCTGGCGTGCTCAGCTCCTACATTGGTCTGCCCGTGATTATCGCGGTCTGGCTGGTGCACCGCGTGGTCACTCGTGACCGCATCATTCCGCTGGAGCAGATTGACGTGAGCGGCATCGAGGTTAAGGCTTAGAAGTAACACGAACACTTGCGCCAGCTGATTGAATTAGCTGATACGTGAAGAGCCGCCGGTTCCCCCTGACTGAGGGGAGCCGGCGGCTCTTTGCTATCCGCAGTTAATTCCGGACGGGTGAGCTAGGCTGTATGCCCTGCAGCTCTTAGGAGTGGCGGCGCGAGCGCAGAACGCTCAGACCAAGACCCGCACAAATCGCGGCAACGCCAATGCCAACAATCACGCCAACGCTGGATGCACCGGTGTTCGCCAGGGTAGCCTTCTTGGGGCTGCTTTCCTGAGCCAGATGATCCTTAGCGGGGCTGTCCTTTACCAGGGTGTCCTTAGCCGAGCGGTCGGCGGTCACCGGAGCCTCCTGAGCGGGATTGCTCTGAGCAGGCTTACTCTTAGGATGCGCTACGGTTGCGTCCTCCAGCTTGTCAGCGTTGGGGGTCTTATCGGCAACCGGCGCCGGAGGGACCGTTGCCTCCGGCAGCGCCGGGACAGTCGGTGCATCAGTCGGGTTTACACCTACGGTTGCCTCGGGCAGTGCGGGAACGGTCGGTGCATCAGTGGGGTTCACGCCGATAGTTGCCTCAGGCAGAGGAGCCACGGTCGGCGCGTCAGTGGGGTTCACGCCCACGGTTGCCTCAGGCAGGGGTGCCACGGTGGGTGCATCAGTGGGGGTCACGCCCACGGTTGCCTCAGGCAG
>CALGXU010000097.1 GCA_937935205.1 uncultured Rothia sp. | reverse complement strand
TAAACCACTGTCTTTCAGTTATATACTTCTTTCATCCAGTATATTAAAACACCCGCCGCACACTGCCGCCCTGTCTGGCTGCCTTATGCAACCGCCCGAGCGCGCTGCACCGCTGCATGTGCTTTCCAGCCCCGACCCACCCACTGACCAAAACCGTCATCTATCGCAAGAGCGCCCACCCCATCGCATACACTGAAACCATGAGTAACCTGTACCCCGATGAAAGTATCAGCGTCGACAAGTGCTGGGAGCGTCTGCACGCGAACACTCTCGGCCGCCTCATCCTCACTGACGGACAGCACGTCGATGTGCTGCCCGTGCTTTACGCCGTCGCTCACCAAGACGACAAGCAGGAAATCTACATCCGCACCACCCGCGGCAACAAGTTCTCCTCCGTGGTAGTCAGCCGCCGCGTCGCCTTCGAAATCGACGAAACCCTCGAAGACGGCATCCGCTCCGTCATCGTGGTAGGTATTGCGCACTGGCTGCCGCCGGAAATGACCCCGCAGATCGTGCGCACCTTCGACCTGCCCGACTCCGAAACCCACGAAATGCAGTGGGTGCGCATTGCGCCGCAGACCGTGTACGGCCGCGAATACCCGCTCCTGCCCGCATCCCTGGACGGCACCCAGCCCGACTCGGACACCCTCACCAGCTAGAAACGCAGGTGAGGGCGCCGTGCGGTGCGCCCCAGCACCCGCACACCCACCCCCTGTGCACACACCACCGCTTCCGGTACCGTATGATGTACCGAGTACCCTGCGCACACGTGCAAGCTCAACACGCCCGGTCCACATCAACCAGAACCGGGCTAGCTCGCCCCGCGCCGGGCCACCACGCGCTCGCCGTATGAAACGCACCGAGCGCACCACATAAACCCAACACAAATTACATCCCCACAGATCACCTCACCCCGCGTACACCACAGCCCGCCGGTGCCCACAAGCGCCAGCGTAGGTTATGGTTGAATACGTAGCTTTTCAACACACAGATAGAGGAGTGCCGTGCCCGCTCAGGCAAAGACCGGAAAAGCCCTGCTGATTGTGGAGTCTCCCTCCAAGGTCAAAACCATTAGCAGCTACCTCGGCGAGGACTACCTCGTCGACTCGTCCATGGGCCATATCCGCGACCTTCCGCAGCCCTCCGAACTGCCCGAAAACCTCAAAAAGAGCCCCGTCGGCAAGTTCGCTGTCAACGTTGAAGAGAACTTCGAACCCTACTACGTGGTCAACCCCGACAAGAAGAAAAAGGTCGCCGAACTCAAGCGCAAGCTCAAAGAAGTAGACGCGCTCTACCTGGCAACCGATGGTGACCGCGAAGGTGAAGCCATCGCATGGCACCTGAAGGAAGTCCTCAAGCCCAAGGTACCCGTCTACCGCATGACCTTCCCCGAAATCACCCGGGAAGCCATTCAGCGTGCCTTCGGCGAACTGCGCGACATCGACCTGCACCTGGTCGACGCGCAGGAGACCCGCCGCATCCTCGACCGCATCTACGGTTACGAAATTTCCCCCGTGCTCTGGCGCAAGGTCGGCCGCGGTCTCTCCGCAGGTCGCGTGCAGTCCGTCGCAACCCGCCTCGTGGTTGAGCGCGAACGCGAACGCATGGCATTCGTCGCCGCCAACTACTGGGACCTGACCGGACGCTTCCTCACCGTAGCCTCCGAAGGCTTCGACGCCAAGCTGGTCGCCGTAGACGGCAACCGCATCGCCACCGGCAAGGACTTCGCCGACAACGGCACCCTCAACACCTCCAAGGTCACCCACCTGAACGAGGAAGCCGCCCGCGCGCTCGCCGCAGCCCTGCAGTCCGCCGCGTTCTCCGTACGCTCCGTTGAGACCAAGCCGTACAAGCGCCGCCCGGCAGCGCCGTTCACCACCTCCACCCTGCAGCAGGAAGCCGCACGTAAGCTGCGTTTCTCCTCCCGCGTGACCATGCAGGTGGCGCAGCGCCTCTACGAAAACGGTTACATCACCTACATGCGTACCGACTCGGTGGCACTGAGCGAGCAGGCGATCTCCGCCGCACGCCGCCAGGCATCCGAGCTGTACGGCGCCGAGTTCGTGCCCTCCGCACCGCGCGTGTACACCTCCAAGAGCAAGAACGCGCAGGAAGCCCACGAAGCAATCCGCCCCGCGGGTGACACCTTCCGCACCCCGGACGCCGTGCGCGGCTCCCTGTCCAACGACGAGTTCCGCCTCTACGAGCTGATCTGGAAGCGTACCGTCGCCTCCCAGATGGCTGACGCAACCGGTTCCACCGCCTCCGTGCGCCTGGGCGCCGTGGCATCTAACGGCCAGGATGCTGAGTTCGCTGCATCCGGTACCGTCATCACCTTCCGCGGCTTCCTCGCCGCCTACGAGGAGGGTGTTGACGCATCCCGCGTGGCTGAGCGTGAGGCGAAGGACGCTGAGAAGCGCCTGCCGAACCTGACTACCGGTGAGGCACTGACCGCCGAGGCGATTGAACCCGCCGGCCACGAGACCCTGCCGCCCCCGCGCTACACCGAGGCGTCCCTCGTGAAGACCCTGGACGAGCTGGGCATTGGCCGCCCGTCCACCTACGCGGCGGTTATTTCGACCATCATGGACCGCGGATACGTGAACGTTCGTTCTGGTTCGCTGATTCCGTCCTGGATCGCGTTCTCCGTGGTGCGCCTGCTCGAATCCAGCTTCGGCCCCTACGTGAACTACGAGTTCACCGCGCAGATGGAAGAAGACCTCGACCGCATCGCACGCGGTGAAGAATCCCGCGTCGAATGGCTGGGCGAGTTCTACTTCGGCGGCGGCTCCAAGCGCGGTCTGAAGCCCATCGTCGACAACCTCGGTGAGATTGACGCCCGCAGCATCAACTCCATCCCGATTGCGGACGGCATTGTGCTGCGTGTGGGTAAGTTCGGCCCCTACCTGGAAGCCGAAGGCACCCTCGACACCGAGACCGGCGAACTGACCGAACCGATCCGTGCGAACGTACCCGCCGACCTGGCACCGGACGAACTGACCGAAGCGAAGGCACGCGAACTGCTCGAACAGGGCAAGTCCGACGGCCGCGTACTCGGCGTTGACCCGGTCTCCGGCAACCAGATTGTGGCACGCGACGGCCGCTACGGCCCCTACGTCACCGAAGTCATCGAAGAGATGACCGAGGAGCAGATTCAGGCGTACCTGGACGCGCAGCCGACCGAGTACTACAAGAACGGCAAGCCCAAGCCGAAGAAGAAGCCGAAGCCCGCCAAGCCGCGCACCGCGTCCCTGTTCAAGTCCATGGACCTGGCGACCGTGACCCTGGAGCAGGCACTGCAGCTGATGAGCCTGCCGCGCGTGCTCGGTACCGACGCTGAGGGCGTGGAAATTACCGTGCAGAACGGCCGTTTCGGCCCGTACCTGAAGAAGGGCACGGATTCCCGCTCGATTGGCAGTGAGGACGAGATCTTCACGATTACGCTGGAGCAGGCACTGGAGATTTACTCCCAGCCGAAGCAGCGCGGTCGTGCGGCGGCTAAGCCTCCGCTGGCTGAGCTGGGCGTGGACCCGGTCAGTGAGAAGAAGATTGTGGTGAAGGACGGCCGCTTTGGCCCGTACATCACCGACGGTATTACGAACATTACGGTTCCGCGTGCGGAGTCGGTGGAGTCGCTGACCCACGAGCGTGCGGTGCAGCTGCTGGCTGACAAGCGTGCGAAGGGCCCGGTCAAGCGTAAGACCGCCGCGAAGAAGACCACTACCGCTAAGAAGACGACTGCTAAGAAGACGACCGCAAAGTCTACTACCGCGAAGAAGACGACCACTCGTAAGACCGCGGCGAAGAAGACCGCCGAGTAATCTGCCGAGTAGCCGAGCGCGCTTTGAGCTGAACTGAAGGCGCAGGATGCGTCCCGAAACCCCCGCACGGGGATGGGCACTTCCTGCGCCTTTGGTGTACTCGCGCTTTTGCAATCCCAGCGCACTGTGTTTTTGGGCTCGCGCTGTGCTGATACTGGGCATCCGCCTGGATTGTTTGCGGAGTGAGCCGCGCCTCTGACAGACTGGAAGAGGTGCCGCGCCTGCGGTACCGCACACAGATAATATCCCGCCGCGGGCGGGGGAGGGGAGCGCACCATGCGCCTGGGAGTTCTGGATGTCGGGTCGAATACGGTCCACCTGCTACTGATTGACGGTAGCCCTGGAGCGCGCCCCGAACCGTACGCGTCCCACAAGATTCCGTTGCAGCTCGTGCAGTACCTCGACGCTGAGGGCAATATCTCGCAGGAGGGCGCGGACGCGCTGACCCGCTTCGTGACCAGCGCCCGCGACTTCGCTATCGAGAATGAGGCGGAGGACCTGCTGGCGTTCTCCACGAGCGCTATCCGTGAGGCGGGTAATGGTGCGGACGTGCTGCATCAGGTGCGTGAGCAGACCGGCGTGAGCCTGAACGGTATTTCGGGCGACCAGGAGGCGGCGATTACGTACTTTGCGGTGCGCCGCTGGCAGGGCTGGGGTGCGGGCCGCATCCTTGATTTTGATATTGGTGGCGGCTCTTTTGAGTTTTCGACGGGTACGAATGCGTTGCCGGATGCGGCGATGAGTGTGCCGTTGGGTGCGGGCCGCCTGACCCGTGAGTTTTTTGATGAGCAGCCGCCGAGCCCGAAGCAGGTGAAGCGTCTGCGTAAGTATGTGCGTGAGCAGATCGCCCCGGTGGCGGAGAATTTGCTGCGTTATGGTGCGCCGGATATGACGGTGGGTACGTCGAAGACGTTCCGTTCGTTGGCGCGTATTTGTGGTGCGGCGCCGTATTCGGCGGGCCCGCATGTGAAGCGTGAGATGTATTTGCAGGATTTGCGCTTGTGGACTCGTCGTATGGAGGCGATGACGGTGTCTGAGCGTAGCGATTTGCCGGGTGTTTCGAAGGCGCGTGCGGAGCAGATGCTGGCGGGCGCTATCGCGGCGGAGGCGGCGATGGAGGCGTTCGGTATTGAGACGATGCGTGTGTGCCCATGGGCGTTGCGTGAGGGCCTGATTCTGAAGCGTATTGAGCACCTGGCGGAGGGCACGGGTACTCCGGTCAACCCGAAGGCCCTCCTGGGTGCATAACGCTGGTGCGTAACGTGGCTGAATAGCCGTAACTGAACCCCGCAGGCTGGTGCGTACCGGCCTGCGGGGTCACCGCTTTTCTTGTATATAACCCGCCGACAACGATGTAGGAAAGGAACAATCACCGATGATGAACCAACTACTATTAGCGCAGGTGCTAGCTGAGGGAATCGAGAACGTGCTTACTCTAAATAACTTATGGCCCGTATTTGTCGGTCCTCTGGTTACCTTTGCAAGCCCATATCTTGTTGCGTGGTGGAATGGCCGTAAAGCTGATAAGCAGATGGATTTTTCCAAGCGATCTAAACCACCTGAGTTAGCTCGATACAAGGAACTTTTAGAAATTTCTAAGACTTATAAAGACCTTGTCAAGTTTGAGAATGTAGATGCGCTGGCAATCGTCTCACCGGAGTATAGAGAGATTGAAGGGTGTCGCAAAATTGCTTTAGAGCGTTTATCTTGGGAACACAAGGTACTCTCTGAGTGTCGTGATATTCAGACCCGGAAGAGGTTGTTAAAAATTCCTGAATCTTATATTGTGGGGCAATGGATGGGGGACATAAGGTCGCTACCGAATTTTAAAACTTTTGCCTCAGTGCTGGCAGAGTTTATTCTATGCATTTTTTTGATTTTTGTATCATTAAAATATGTCATATATTACATTGATCTTGTCAATGTTTCATTCTCGCTTATTCAGGATCCTGGGCGCCTCCCTTCTGATTCACAGTATTTAGTTTTATTTTTCCCTGCCGTTACCGTGGTTCTATCCTTGTTGTCGGTTGTTTTGGTTCGCGCCACGTACGTCATTTCCAAATCTTTTGGAATTGTTATTAGCTGGGAAGAAATAGCTCGATATGAGTATATTAAAATATCGAATAAATACGCCCCTAAGAATGTTCACGAACAGTTAAATAAATTAATTTCTTCCCGTGCTAGAAATGTGGCGCGAATGAGATATTCGATGGTGGATGAAGAGTACGCCAAATTAGTCAATGTTCCTGATTTCTGGAGAAAGGATAATTGGCTGATTCCCATTGCAAAAATTTTATCGATTACTATTCCGTACACTCTCTTGGAAAAATTCAATAAGGGAAAACTGCCCTACGGCTCTTATTTGCCGGGGGTGTTTGGAATTGATGCTAAGAACCCTGTAGACGAAGAATCGCTTGCTCAGGATAAAGCAGTTTCAGATAAGAAAGGTAAGAACTGATTTGCTCTAGATAGCCTCTGGCCTCCGAGCATAAACGCCGAGAAGCCACATGTGTTTCGAACAGCCACGTCATAAGTGGCTTCTGGAAACACATGTGGCTTCTCGCTATGAAGGAGCCGTGCCCCCAGAAATTGTGCCATAGGTTAGTGTCTTCGACCATGGTTTTTAACTACGACCAAAGACACTAAACCATGGCACAAATCCGTAACCCTTGACCGAATCTCCGGCTGTGCCAGGTAGGTGAGAGCCGGTTATGGGTTATGATTTATCCTTTTCATCGATAGATTAGTGTCTTCACGGTGG
>CALGXU010000096.1 GCA_937935205.1 uncultured Rothia sp. | reverse complement strand
TGCGAAGTTCGCCTACCCGCCGAACCTGGTGCTCGTGGACGGTGGCCCGCCTCAGGTGGCTGCCGCCTCCGCCGCGCTGAGCGACCTGGGCATTACGGATGTGTACGTTGCCGGCATCGCTAAGCGCTTGGAGGAGCTGTGGCTACCGGACGACGACTACCCGGTCGTGCTGCCGCGCACCTCGCAGGCGCTGTACCTGGTGCAGCGCATCCGCGACGAGGCGCACCGTTTCGCCATTACTTTTCACCGTTCTAAGCGCGGTAAGGCGATGGTCGCTTCCGCCCTGGATGAGGTGCCCGGTTTGGGCGAGGTGAAGCGTGCGGCGCTGATTAAGCATTTCGGGTCGGTGGCTCAGATTAAGCAGGCGAGCGCCGAGGAGCTGACGGCGGTGCCGGGTATTGGTCCGGCGTTGGCTCAGAAGATTCTGGCGGCGCTGACCTAGGCGGCGCTGATCTAAGCGCCCGGTGGTGCCGCGTGAAGGAGCCGCCCGGCGGGTGGTTGCGCCCCGCCTCGTAATGGCGCTTAACAAACGTGTCATAATTGAAGGAAACCGTCATCATTACGAGCGCGCTATCTTCGCGCGCCCTCAACCAGTAGAGTGGAAACCGTGAGTAATAACCATCTGCGCCTATTCACCAGCGAGTCGGTGACTGAAGGCCACCCCGATAAGATTTGTGACCAGATTTCTGACGCCATCCTTGACGGCATCATCGCCCAGGATCCCGCAGCGAACGTTGCTGTGGAGACCATGGTAACCACCGGTCAGGTGCATGTTGCCGGTGAGGTGACCACCTCCAGCTACGTCGAAATCCCCTCCATCGTGCGCGAGACCATTCTGGGTATCGGCTACGATTCCTCGACCCGCGGCTTCGACGGCGAGTTCTGCGGCGTATCCGTGTCTATCGGTGAGCAGTCCCCGGATATTAACGCCGGCGTGTACGAGTCTCTTGAGGTTCGTCAGGGCATCGCTGCCGACGAGTACGACCGCCAGGGTGCGGGCGACCAGGGCATCATGTTCGGTTACGCTTCCAACGAGACGAACGTGCTGATGCCCGCCCCGATTTGGCTGGCGCACCGCCTCTCTGAGCGTCTGACCAAGGTCCGTAAGGACGGCCTGCTGACCGAGCTGCGCCCCGACGGCAAGACTCAGGTGACCCTCGGCTACGATTCGAACAACGTGCCTGTCTCCGTGGACACCGTGGTTGTTTCGAGCCAGCACACCGCAAGCTACGACCTGGCTGACCTGCGTGCAGACATTGAGAAGCACGTGATTGCACCGGTTCTGGGTAGCGTCGATCTGGATTCCTCCAACGCTAAGTTCATTGTGAACCCCGCTGGCCGCTTCGTTCAGGGTGGCCCCGTGGGTGACGCGGGTCTGACCGGCCGCAAGATTATTGTGGACACCTACGGCGGTTCGGCTCGTCACGGTGGTGGCGCGTTCTCCGGTAAGGACCCGTCGAA
>CALGXU010000095.1 GCA_937935205.1 uncultured Rothia sp. | reverse complement strand
TGAAAGGCGATTGATGATGTGTGAAAACGCAGTCAACGCCCGCGTCCCCGTGGCGGTCCCCGGCGCACGCGGCTCCTCCCCGCTCCTGAAGAAGGTAGCGGGGGCGGTAGCCGCCACTGCAGCCTTGGGGGCCGCCACGGCGGCATATGGGCACTTTATTGAGCTGAATAATTTTCAGCTCCGCACCGAGTCCCTGCCGGTGCTGCCCGCCGGTAGCCCCGACTTTAGGATTCTGCATATTTCGGATATGCACATGATTCCGGGCCAGCAGAAGAAGATTGACTTCATGCACTCGCTGGCTGCTCTGGAACCGGATTTGGTGATGAACACGGGCGATAACCTCTCCCACGTGGACGGTATGGGTCCGCTGTTGGAGGCACTAGACCCGCTCATGGACTTCCCCGGCGTGTTTGTGCCCGGCTCCAATTGCTATTTCGCGCCAGTTTTTAAGAACCCGGCACGCTACCTGTGGCAGCCGCGCACCCCGCAGATGATTGAGGAAGGCTCGCGCGTAGCCCTGCCCATTGAGCGGATGCACGACGCTTTCGAGTCGCGCGGCTGGACGGGCCTGATTAACCGCTACGACACGCTGAACCTCAAGGGTCTGCGCCTGGAGTTCTCCGGTGTGGATGACCCGCACCTGCGTTACGATGAGCACCCCGGATTCGCCCCCGGCGCCTTCGACGAGGGCGAGGAGCCGAGCATCCGTATCGGTGTGGCGCACGCCCCCTATATGCGTACTCTGCACCGCTTCGTGCAGGACGGTGCGCAGGCTATTTTTGCCGGTCATACGCACGGCGGTCAGGTCTGCCTACCCGGCGGTCATGCGCTGGTCAGCAACTGCGATTTGCCGCCTTCGCGTGCGAAGGGTGTCAGTGAGCAGTCCGGTATTCCGGTTCAGGTTTCTGCCGGTTTGGGTACCTCTCGTTTTGCGCCGGTGCGTCTGTTCTGCCCGCCGGAAGCGATCCTGGTAACCCTCACGGCTCGCGATAAGGAGCAGGGTGCCTCCGCCACCTTGGCGGGTGGTCGTCTCTAATGTCTGAGGCTTCTACAACGCGCACGGCTAAGCGCCGCCGTAACCCTTTCCTGGAGACGGCGAGCGAACCGACCCCCGACCCGATCGACTACGCGCACGGTCAGCGTGCACCGCGTACCCTCGCCGCGTATGCGCGTCCGATTCGTGTGCGCTGGGGTGTGGGTCTGCTCGTGGCGTTCGGTGCCGGTGCCCTTGAGATTTCCATCCCACAGGTACTGCAGATTATTGTGGATCATCTCTCGCAGAGCACCACCGAAAGCGCCATCTGGATTGCCGGCGGCTTGGTGCTTCTGCTGGGCATTGCGCACGCCTCCTTCATGTATTGGAGGCGCTGGCTGATTGTGGACCCGACCTCCACGATTGAGCTGTCCATGCGCATGAACTTCTTTGACCGCCTGCTCAGCGCCCCGCTTTCGCTGCTGGATCGTTGGCCCTCCGGTCAGTTGCTGACCCGTTCCATGAGCGATTTGGGTACGATTCGCCGTTGG
>CALGXU010000094.1 GCA_937935205.1 uncultured Rothia sp. | reverse complement strand
GATACGGTCGCCGACCTTCAGGTCAGTCACCGCGGAGCCAACCTCGGTAATGGTACCGACGGCCTCGTGGCCGAGGATGCGTCCGTGGTCCACCTCGGGGCAGTCACCCTTCAGGATGTGCAGGTCAGTACCGCAAATGGTGGTGGTATCGACACGGGCGATAACGTCCGTGGGCTCAAGAATGGTGGGGTTCGGGACTTCCTCCCAGGCGCCCTTCTGATCGGGACCGTGGTACACATATGCCTTCATGGTGACTCCTTCATTGAAGCTCTGATGAGGGTGCAGTGACTGCTTTATCACTACATGTATCAACCCATAAGAAATATTTGATAGGTTGTATTTTCATTAAACCCGACATGTTGAATTAAGCGCTTTTATTACGCGGAGTGTATCTTTTGGTTCTTTAAACATGAACATGGTTCATTTTGGGTGTTTAAGACCTGTAAAAAACGCACGAGGCGCACCCCCCAAACAGGGATGCGCCTCGTGCGTTTACTCGTGCGTTTAATCGAGAAAAGTTGGATTAAGTTGGGTTTAATTCTTCAGCTGTGCACGCGCTCGCGAACGAACCGCCGTCACCGCCCACACCAGTACAAAAGCCGCCACCATCGACAGCACAATCGTGCCACCGGTCGGCAGGTTAAACGCCCACGACAGGTACAGACCGATGACAGAGCAGGTACCGCCAAACACCGGCGAGAACACCATCATCGACCCCAGTCGGCGGCACGCCAACCGGGCAGCCGACGCCGGAATCACCAGAAGCGCCAACACCAGCACATTACCGAGCGTCTGCAAACCCAGCACCACAGAAATAGTCACCAGAACGTACAGCACAATATCCAGGGCGAGCACCGGCAGGCCCATCGCGCGGGCACTCTCACGGTCCAGGCTGACCGTCACAATCTGGCGGTGGAACAGCCACAACACCAGCAGAATAACGGCACCCATAATCGCCGCCTGGGTAATGTCCTCATTCGAAACACCCACAATCGAGCCGAACAAGAAATCCTGCACCGACCCCGAATAGCCCGGCGCCAACGAAATAATCACAATACCCAACGCAAAAGACGCCGCGAAGAAAATACCGATCACGGAATCCTCGCGCAGCCGCTGATTCTGGCTAAAAATAGCCACCAGAATAGCCGTCACCACGCCCGCGGTCAGACCGCCCATCACCAGGTTGCCGCCCAGCACGAACGCCACCGCAAGACCCGGGAACACCGAGTGCGCCACCGCATCGCCGATGAAGACCATGCCGCGCATCAGCACGTGGCAGCCCACCACGCCGGTAACCACCGACGCGAGCAGCACAGCCGCCAGGGCGCGCGGAAGGAACGCCAGCGACGGGTTGAACAGGTCGGCAAGAAAATCGATAGGAGTAATCAACGGGCACCCCCGGTAGAAGTAGCGTGGGCGGGGGAGGCGGAAGCAGCCGAAGCGCAGGAATCCGGCAGCTCGTGGCCGTACTCATCCAGCGCACCACCGGCACAGGTGAAGCCCGTGCGGGCGTGGCCCTGCGCCTCCTCAATATCGTGACCGTGCAACCACGTGTGCAGCTGCTCCAGGCTAAAGGAGTCCGCCGGACCATCCAGGTGAATATTGCCGC
>CALGXU010000093.1 GCA_937935205.1 uncultured Rothia sp. | reverse complement strand
AAGTACCAACTACATTCTCGCCTTGGACGAGCTGACCAGGGCAACCCTTCGTAACGTCGTTGGTGGCCTGAACCTGGAGCAGACCCTCACCTCCCGCGACCAGATTAACGCGGAGCTGCGAGGCGTACTCGACTCCACCACCGGCCGCTGGGGCCTGCGCGTCTCCCGCGTGGACATCAAGGAAATCCAGCCCCCGGCATCCATCCAGGACTCCATGGAGAAGCAGATGCGTGCAGAGCGTGACCGCCGCGCCGCAATCCTCACCGCAGAAGGCCAGAAGCAGTCCGACATTCTGACCGCAGAAGGCGAATCCCGCGCAGCTATCCTGCGTGCAGAGGGTGAAAAGCAGGCGCAGATCCTTCGTGCAGAAGGTGACGCACAGTCCGCAATCCTGCGCGCAAACGGTGAAGCAGAAGCCGTGCAGAAGGTCTTCGCAGCAATCCACGAATCCAACCCCAGCCAGCAGCTGCTCACCTACCAGTACCTGCAGACCCTGCCCAAGCTCGCCGAAGGCGACGCCAACAAGCTCTGGTTCATCCCGACCGAACTCGGCGATGCACTGCGCGGCCTGGGTAACGCATTCGGCACCCTGCCCGCATCCGACCTGGCAGACGCACCGAAGAAGCCCGCAGCACAGGCGCCCAAGAGCGCACCGCAGGCACCCGGAAGCTACGGCATCAACGGCTAAACGCGAAATCTAACGCATAAAAAGGCGTGAATCACCAAAAATCACGCCGAATAAACACCACCACGCTGGGCGGGTGGAGACTATTACCGATATAATGGATGTTTTGTAAACGTTCGAGGGAATAGCTCTCCCCCGCCCAACGTTATGCCTAAAGCGCCAAAGAGCGCACCCGACGACACTGGAGGAAAAATGAGCGATCGTAGCCTGCGCGGTATGCGCCTGGGTTCCCAGTCGATGGAAACCGAATCGAACGTACAGCCCGCGCCCCGCCAGCGCGTCGAATACCGTACCGCAGACGGTGACCGTGTTTTCGTGACCTTCGCGGCAGAAGCAGAAATCCCCTCGGTATGGACCGCAAAGTCCGGTAAGGAAGCATACCTCGTCAACGGCGACTCCACCGCAGACGCCGAAGAAGAGAAGCCCGCACGTACCCACTGGGATATGCTCATGGAACGCCGCAGCATCGAAGAGCTGGAAAAGACTCTGGAAGACCGCCTGGAATACTACCGCAAGCACTACGCGCTCTAAAAGCACCGTAGAGGCGCCGTAGAAACGCTGTAGAAGCCCGCGCTATAAAAAGGCCCGCTAAGCGCCACTCGTGCTCTTAGCGGGCTTTCTTCGTTTGATGCTGGCTTTCTCGGTACGTGAGCCAGGGTCGGTACATGAGCCAGAAAAGGGCGCTACCGAAAGCACGAAAGACCGGGGCGGATACATAACGTATCCGCCCCGGTCTTTTGTTTAAATCAGGTGCGAGAAGCACCTTGGCAAGAAGTCTTACTTGCCCAGAACCTTCTTCAGCTTCTGAATGCGGTTAGCCATACCCCAGCGGGTCACCTTAGACATGGAGTCAAAGATAATGTTGCCGTCCATCTTCGAAGCGCCAATCTCACGCTCAACGAAGGTAATCGGAACCTCAACAATCTTCAGGCCAGCCTGCTCAGAACGCCACGCCAGATCAACCTGGAACACGTAACCCTTCGAGTCAATGCCATCAAGGTTCAGGCGCTGCAGAGCGTCACGGCGGTACGCACGGAAACCAGCGGTAATGTCCTTAATGGAGGTGCCCAGAATCAGGCGGGTGTACAGGTTAGCGCCGCGAGAGAGAATCTGACGGTGAGCCGGCCAGTTCTTGGTCTTGCCGCCGGGAACGTAACGCGAACCAATAGCCAGGTCAGCGCCCGCCTCCACGGCACGAACCAGAGAAGGAAGCTGCTCAGGCTGGTGCGAGCAGTCAGCGTCCATCTCAATCAGAACGTCGTAGCCAGCCTCAAGGCCCCAATCGAAGCCAGCGAGGTATGCGCCACCCAGACCGTCCTTAACGGTGCGGTGCAGAACGTGAATCTGGGAATCCTTAGCCGACAGCTCGTCAGCGATCTGGCCGGTGCCATCGGGGCTGTTATCATCCACCACGAGAATGTCCACCTCGGGAGCTGCCTTGCGAAGACGCTCTACCACGATGGGCAGGTTCTCCTTCTCGTTATACGTCGGGATGACAGTTAGAACGCGCATATTACTCCCTCACAGGTGTATATAAAACAGGCAGTGTAGGTATCCAGTATACCGGGTAAACGTGTGGGCAACTGAACCATCGGGGGCTTCTACCGCCCCTAAACAGCCTAAAAAGGTTGTTGACAAGCTAAAAAATTAGTTACTTTCAGTGTAAATAGATTCCAGAACGGGCAGAGGCGAATCCTCATCCAACACCGGAAGCAACGGAATGCGAGCGCGGGGGTCGGTGCTCCAGGATGCTACGCGGGAGTCGGGTGCTTGGACCATGAGGGCTTCGACGCGCCATTGTGCTACGTATGCGGGGGTGTCGGGGGTGAGTTGGCCGGTGAAGGGGTTTTCTTCGTGTGCTAGGCGGTATACGCCGCGGGTGAGGGCGGCGAAGGCGCTGCGTGCGGAGATGCCGTGTTCGTCGTTGACGAGTTCGCGGATGAGGGACCAGGCGCCGGGTGCGTAGAGTTGGGTGTCGGATCCGAGTGCGATGGAGGTGCCGGCTGCGTTTGCGCGGCGGGCTACGGAGGCTACTGACTCGCGTGCTTCTCCCCCGGCGTGTGCGAGAAGTGCCTGGACGGTGTCGTTGGTTTCTTCGTCTTCCTCGGGTTCGCAGACGGTCAGGCCGAGGTTGATGCGTGCCTCTGCGAGTTTGGTGAGGTATTCGTCGGTGATGGGGTCTTGCGGGGTGCTGATTGCTGCGTCGAGGCGGATGGACAGCCAGGGGTGGTTTTCGCGTGCGGTGAGTGCGGCGTCGGCTGCGGTGGTGAAGCCGGTGGATGCGTCGATGGAGAGCAGGAGTGCGGCGTCTTCGGCTACCTGTGCTGCTGCGGGGGCTTCGGTGGGTGCGGCGAAGATGCCGACCAGCTGCAGGCCCTTGACGGCGCGTTCGCCTTCGGTGAGGGGGCGTAGTGCCTTTATGGCGC
>CALGXU010000092.1 GCA_937935205.1 uncultured Rothia sp. | reverse complement strand
ACCGACGCGTCCCTCCCCGAGCAGGTGCGCCGCGAAAAAGCCCAAGCCATCATCGACGCGCTGACCGGGTGCATCCGCACGCCCTACCCCCTCGCACAGAAGCGGCAGGTCCTAGAAGCAGACGAGGCCCCCGAAGAGTACGAAGGCGACTTTACGCGCGATCAGGAGGCACTCCGCGAAGAGCAGCTGGTGCGCCGCACGGTCTTCATGGAGCTCAGCCGCCGCCTCGCCACAGTCGCCGAAAGTAACAAGGCAGACAACGAGGAAAGCCAGCACGCGGTACCGCCAATATCGCCCATATGGGCTGACCTGCGCTTCGACTTTGGCGGTGCGCCCATCTTCTACCCGCTACGGCAGCTGCACTTTCAGAACGCCGACTTCTCCTCCGTAACCTTCTACGGCGCGGCGGATTTCTTCGGCGCAACCTTCCACGGTGACACCAGCTTTTCTGCAGCACAGTTCACCGCTGACGCATCCTTCAACAGCGCGAACTTCAACGACTGGGTGGGCTTCAGCGCCGCACACTTCGCAGGCGCGGCAGAGTTCAGCGGGGCACGCTTTGCAGACGCGGCAAGCTTCGCAACCGTAACATTCACCGGCGAGGCTGACTTCTCAGACGCCGTCTTTTCGGCTGCGGCTGACTTCGCGGTATCTTCTTTCAACTCCGATGCCGACTTCTCACACCTGGACACCGCAGGCATAGCCAGCTTCGCGGCGGTCACCTTCGACGGAAGGGCAGTGTTCACCGCCTCCACGTTCCACGATGAAGCACACTTCGCCGCGTCGGTCTTCAACCGCCCGGCGGTGTTCTCCAAGTCGCTGTTCGGCGGGGCCGCGCGCTTTGCCGGTATAGTGACCAAGCAGTCCGCAATGTTCAGCAACGTGCGCTTTACGGGCGCGGCGGACTTTAGCGGGGCGTCCTTCACGCAGTACGAGGATTTCGGTAAAGCACGGTTCGACGGCGACGCCACGTTCAGCCGGGCGTCTTTTACTGCGCTTCCGAGGACGCGCTATGAGATGGACTTCCCGCAGAGAGCGAACTTCAGTAACGCGACCTTCGCGCAGGATGCCGACTTTAGTAAGGCGACGTTCACGGCGCATGTCGGCTTCTACAAGGCGACGTTCGCGGGGGCGGTGAGCTTCAACGGGACGAGCTTTGAGGGAGCCTACTTCGAGGATGCGAAGTTCGGTCAGGGCGCGGATTTCAGGCAGACTAGCTTCATGTATGTTAAGCCGTCCTTTGAGGCTTTGGAGAGGCGGTTGCAGAGGGCACGGTTCTCGGCGCAGGCGGATCCGCAGGATTACCTGTTTGAGGCGCGCCCCGAGAGCACCCACAGTTTCAGTTGCGGCACGGCGAAGCTTCTTAATAGAACGTTCGTTCTCCCTCTCGGTACCGTGCTGTACGACCCGGATTCCTGGGACGAAGAGAAGCAGCAGTACACCCGCATCAGTGAGCCCGCGCAGTAAAACCTAGCTCTCCCCTACCGTCGGGGTAGCTCCCGAGACCCCGCCCGTGCATCCAGCGCTGGCGGGGTTCTTGCTTTTGACCCACAACCACCCAAGCCCAGCAGCTTTACCTTATGCTGATTATGACCCGCCCCTTTCAACGATGACAGGAGAACCACATGCATCTGACACCCAGCACCGCGTGGGCTTGGCTGATAGCTTGCGCAGCAGTCATTCTGTTTTTCCCGCTCGCCGCGCAGTTCGGCAACCTCAAGAGGAAGCTGTCGAGCTTCCGCACCTGGGTTTGGGCTATCGCGCTCTTGGGCATTGTCGCGGCGGGTTTTATGCCTTTCACCTTTGATGCTGGCAACACCCATTTTGAGGTTCAGCCGCTCATCTTCTTCATCACCGGCACCCTGCTGGGCGTTCTCTTTCTTGGGGAATTCCACCGCATGAACGCCCAGAAAAAGCTGAAACACCCCCAGCGGGTGCACGCTGAGCGCCGTACCCGTTACAGCAAGGCAGTTGAGCAGCTGGCGTATCCGAATCCGGCAGTTCGTGCGAGTGCCATCAGCACGCTTGCGGGTCTGGTTGATGAGTGGCTCGCTGACGGGCAGCTCAGCGTTGAGGCGCGGCAGAAGGAGGGGCAGGTCATCGTCAATGCCCTCTGCGCTTATGTTCGTTCGCCGTTCGCGCGGGCGTTCAAGGCAGAAGCTTTTGAATCCGATACGCCGCCCGCTAACTATGCGGGTGATTTCGCTACGGATCTGGCGGCTTTCCGTGGTGAGCAGGATGTTCGCCGCAGCGTCTTCGTTGAGATGAGCAAGCGCAGCAGCACCCTTGCTGAAAATGAGAAGGGTGAGGTGGCTGTTGTCCCCGGCGCGTGGAGCGGCTTTGAGTTCGATTTCAGCCGGGCACCCATCTTCTATCCTCTCAGCAATCTCACGATTGAGAAAGGTAATTTCCCAAGCTCAAAGTTATACGCTGGTGCGGACTTCAGAAGTACGAGATTCATCAGTGACGCAGACTTCAGCGAGGCAACCTTCATCAGTCACGCGGACTTCAGCGGAACGGAATTCACCAGCGACACGAACTTCTTCAAGGCGAACTTCACCAACAACGCAAACTTTGCTGGTGCGGTCTTCACCAACGATACAGCTTTCAGCTGGGCGAATTTCACTGGCGAAGCGTATTTCAGCGAGGCGACCTTCACCAACAATGCAGACTTCAGCGGGGCGACCTTCACCGGCAACGCGAACTTCGTCGAGGCAACTTTCACCAGCGATGCGAGCTTCATCGGGGCTACCTTCACCAGCAGCGTGGACTTCAGCGGGGCTACCTTCGTCAGCGATGCAAACTTCGGTGGGGTAGACTTTACCCGCCGCGCATACTTCAGCGAGGTAACTTTCATCAACAACGCAGACTTCAGCGGGGTAGCCTTTGCTGGTGACGCGTACTTCGTCGAGGTAACCTTCACCAGCGACGCGAACTTCATCGGGACGACCTTCACCAGCAATGCATACTTCGGCGAGGCAATATTCACCAACAACGCGAACTTCACCGAAGCGGTCTTCATAGGCGCCGCATACTTCAGCGAGGCGACTTTTATCCAGAACGCGCGCTTCAGTGAGACGGCTTTCGCACAGGTCGCGCACTTTAGCCGGGCTACGTTTGAGGGGATCGCTGGGTTCCGTGATGCGGCATTTGAGGCAGGCGCGGAGTTCTATGGTGCGTCCTTTGTGCAGACTGCTGATTTCTGCGATTCGTCTTTCGTGAAGAGCCCGCCGCTCTTCGTTGCTGAAGGTGCTGACTCGGGCGAGATGCGCCGGGCGCGATTCGCTGCCCTGTCTACCGCTTCGGAAGCTGCTGGTCAGGCGGCGCATAACTTCTCGGTGTACGAGGGCAGTCAGCCTATTCCGCTGGGTACAACCGGGCTGAACGGTGTAGGGTACCGCATCCCGGTCGGTACGGTGCTCTTCGATCCGGCGTCCTGGGATGAACGGCAAAAGGAGTACACGCGCTTGAGTGAGCCCGCGCAGTAATATCCAGAGGCCCCGCCACATTGAATGTGTGGTGGGGCCTTTGCGCATGTAGTGGCCGCCGCCGAGCAGCTGGGTACAAAATAAAAACGGCACGAAAAACCCCGCTTGAGCGAGTAAGCTCTAGCAGGGTTTTTCGAATCTTATCTACCCGGATTCGCTTATCGCTTTCCAGCGGCATTACGCCATGTCTGAGATAAATAAAACATAATTTGGGTAGCAAAAATTCGCGGAATGTGTGTCATCTGCTAAAATCAGCAGTGACAACGTAATTCCGCGTTGCCGCTAAACCTCTAATCAAGTGAGAGGAGGTGAATTATATGTCCAAGCATTTTTGGACGGTTATCGAACGTGGTAGCTATGTGGCCACCTTGTTCGTCGGTCTCGTAGAGATGAGTCAGTTGTTGGCATCCTGTCTCTTGTAGACCATTCATTCGTGGAGCTACTGGCGATGTTCTCAGCATCACTGGTGGCTCCACTTTTATTTTATAGTCATTGCGTATAAGGACAAGCCCTGCACATATGACCGTATATCTAATAATGTAGCGCATTTCTTAAGACATAACAACACGACAATACTAATTACGCCGCTATTGCATCTGCTGCAAGGAACAATATCGCCTATTTTGAGGATTCTCATACTCACCTCGCCTGCTGCAGATAGCAGAAGCATCGTCTGCGCATCTCATGCAGGCAAAGCCCCCCGTTGATGACCGGGCGCAACCCATGGCAAGTAGCTTTACCCTATGCTGGAAGGTGAACGTTCCTATCAGAGAGGGCAGGAGAACCTAGTGCCCAGCAATAACGCATCACCCGCTCCAGAGAGCCAGGTAATCCCGAAAGCTCAGGAGAATCCTTGGTATATCCGGCACTTTATTAAGCTCCTCATTGGCTTTGGTCTGGGCGGCGGTGCAGTTGCGATTCTACTGCCTTGGATGTTGTGGTTTTTCTGCGGCATGAGCTCTGGCAGTTCAGATCAGCTGCGTCTGCATCTTCTGTACGTCACTGGCGGCATTATTGCGGTTCTGACTCTTCTGCAGACGAACTGGAAGAATCAGGGTGACCGTCTCAAAATTGACGCGGACATCAAGAAGAATGAGCAGGACGCAAAGAACGAGGCCGCAAAACGTGAACAAGATGCTGTCAAGAGTGAACGTGACCATACCCGGCAGGTTCATGCAGAGCGCCGTAGCCGCTACACCAAGGCTGTAGAGCAA
>CALGXU010000091.1 GCA_937935205.1 uncultured Rothia sp. | reverse complement strand
TTGGGGGAGACGACGGCCGCGCCGCGCGGCATGGAGAGCACGAAGTCTTTGTAGAGGGGGCGCAGCGCCTGGTAGAGGATGCCGTGGGTGTTGGCGATGACGGTGCCTTCGGGTGCGCCGATGAGGTCGTCGTGCTTGAGGAAGCCCTTGTGGGAGTGGTATTCGCCGCCTTCGGCGAGGGTGATGGTGGTGATGCGGCCGCGTTCGTCAGTGATTTGGACGCGCTCGCCGGGGCGGAAGGGGCCGCGGCGGTTGATTGCGCCGGTGGGGATGGGGGTGCCGCTGCTCACGGGGTGGTTCTCCTCGGGTTTGGGTCAGTCTGTGCTGTTCGCGCTTTGCGGCGAACCAGGGTACGGAAAAAGTCCTTTTCTATTTTAGCGGAGTCTGCAAATCGGCTGTGGCGTGTTACCCCGCGGGCGTGATAGCCAGTGTGATAATGCGGCAGCTGGTTTCTTGTGCGGTCAGCCCTGGACACAATGAAGAACGCAGGCACAGAAAAGCGCAGGGCGGCACCACGGCTTATACCGTAGCGTCACTCCTGCGCTTCAAAAAAGTAATCAGAAGCCCTACGCTTCCTTCTGCGCCTCGTACGCGCGCACCTCAGCTAACATCTCTGCGGCGAGCGCATCGACCGTCTCACGGTCATACGGGCGGAAAGCGTACAGCTCCTCCATGACAGACGCAGCCATCTTAGAGGACCACGCCCAGGCGTGCCGCCAGGATGTCACGCACCAGCGCGCCACCGCCGACGGTGGTGTCCGCCAGAGCCTTCACAGCCCACGCATCCACAGCCGCCAACGCCGCCGGAGCATTCAGATCCTCGCCGAGCGCCTCACGCACAGCGGTCAGCAGCTCAACCGCCGCCTCATCGGTGACACCTTCGGAACCCTCACGGCCCTCAGCCACCGACACCGCATGACGGTAAGTATCCAGGCGAGCCTTCGCGTGCTCCAGCAGCTCATCAGTCCAGAACCAATCCGAACGGTAATGCTGACCCATAATCGCCAGACGCACCGCGTTCGCATCCTCACCTGCCGCGCGCAGACGCGAAACCAGCACCAGGTTACCGCGGGACTTGCTCATCTTGTGGCCGTCCAAACCGACCATGCCGGTGTGCGCGTAATGCTTAGCGTGCGGGCGCGCAGACACAGCCCACGAATGGCCAGCACCCAGGTCGTGGTGCGGGAACGTCAGGTCGTTACCGCCGGCCTGAACGGTCAGCGAACCGTCCACGAACTGGCGGGCAATCATGGTGCACTCGATGTGCCAGCCCGGGCGGCCCGCGCCCAGCTCGCCGGCATCCCAGCTCGGCTCGCCCTCGCGCTTGACGCGCCACAGCAGCGGATCCAGCGCATCACGCTTGCCGGGGCGGTTCGGGTCGCCGCCGCGCTCAGCGAAAATCTCGAGCATTTCGTCGCGGCTCAGGTGCGACACCTCGCCCGGTGCCCACGAGTAGCCCTCGGCGTTGGCCGGCAGCGCGCGCACGGCCTGCAGGTCCAGGTACACGTCACCGTCGGGCTGCTCAACGCCCTGCTCATCGGCACCTTTCTCGCCTTCACCCTCATCCGTGGCGCAGACAAAACCGCGCGCATCAGCGCCATCGTCGGCGACGGCCTCACCGTCTCCGCGCCGATTCTGCTGATTACCGGCGCGGGCGGCTCTATCGGGAGTGAGCTTGCGCGGCAGCTGTTATCCGGCGGAGCTGAGCGGCTCTATCTATTCGGGCATGGAGAAAACTCTATCTATCAGATTGATAAAGAGTTGCGTCTTTTACAGGAAGAAGGTGTCGGAGATAAGGCGACGATTGTCCCGATTGTCGGGGAATTAAAAGACCGTGCGTATATGCACTATATATTGAGTAAGCTCCGCTGCGATGCGGTA
>CALGXU010000090.1 GCA_937935205.1 uncultured Rothia sp. | reverse complement strand
AGAGATCTCAGTTGCATTATTTTCTTTCCCCAAATTAACCCAAGCAGAAAAGTCCAATCCTCGCCCGAATACCAGTACTTCGAGAGCCGCCGAGAAGCATTCCTCGACCAGCTCTACAGCCGCACCTCCTCACCGGAAATCCCCGTGACCCTCACCCTGCGCGACTGGGTAGACCAGGGCTTCTACACTGAAGGAGGCGCCTACTGGGCAGCCGCTCAGCAGTTCACCTACTACCTCATCGACGGCGGATACGTGCGCGCCTACGACACCGAAGGCGACGAACTCACCGCCCAGCGTGTGCTCACCGACCGCCCCGCAGCCCTGCAGCTGACCCCCAGCGAATACCAGCGCCGCAGCAACCACGCCGCGTAAAAAGCCGCCTCAACGTGACCGAATGGCGGCGGTAGCGTATAGTTAAACCCGTCTGTCTGCACCCCGCAGCCCAGGCACCCCACCAGAAGACAACGAAGGAAGGTCCCCATGGACGTCATCATGAACGTACTCATGGTCATCATCGCCATCACCAGCGTGATCGCAGTAATGCTTGTGCTGCTCAACCGCGGTCAGGGCGGCGGCCTCTCCGACATGTTCGGCGGCGGTATGACCAACTCCCTGAACTCCTCCGGTATGGCGTCCAAGAACCTGATCCGCCTGACCGTCACCGTGATTGTCATCTGGGTTATCGCAGTGGTCCTGTACGGCCTGGCCCTGCGCTTCAACGGCCAGATCGTCGTCTAGTCAGAGCCTCTCATCAGAGCCCACGCCCACCCCACCGAGGGTGAGCCAATAAAGCTTCCCCCCGGCACTTCTCAACCGAGAATGCCGGGGATTTTTTATGCACCAAACGGCAATGACGAAAGCGGTAGCGGGGCGCGAATCTTTACGGCATGATAGGACATATACACCACATACGAAAGGCAAAGAAGCCATGAGCGCCTACACCCTCGACTACACGTACACCGCCCCGTCAGCCCTCATCGACGGCGCCGACTCCCGCGCGCTCAGCCTCGCCACCAGCGGCGGCAGCACCCCCGAAGGTGCCGCCTCCCACCCGTACTTCTTCTCCGGGTTCCTCGAACGAGCAGACGTCTACGCCACCGCACTACTGGTCGTCGCCAGGGTCGCCCGCACCCGCTTCTACGTGCCGCCCAGCTCCCTCGCCGGAGCCCTACGCGCCGCAGACCCCGTCGTCACCAGCACCGCCGAAGGCCTACGCTTCGAATCCTTCAGCGCCTGCTGCGGAGTGTACGCGCGCCTCGACGTTGACTCCAGCGCACTCGACGCCAGCCACAGCGCCGTAGGCGTCACCAACGTAGACGTCAACCCGCCCCTGCGTGCCGCGCTCGCCTCCCTCAGGGCGGGGGAGCCCATCCACCTGAACGTTGGCGACGACGGGCTGCTCACCACCACCCTTGACGGCTCCGTCATGGAAGAAAAAGTGCCGCTGCCCATCCGCTGGCTCAAGGGCTTTGCAGAAACGCAGATGCTCTCATCCCGCATGAGCCCCGTGCACAGCCTGGACGCTGCCGCCGCCCGAACCTTCATCCACTCCCTGCCGCGTAACTCCAGCACCAAGGCGGTCCTGTGGGCGACCCGCGCCGTGCGTTCCCTGCGCCTTGCCACCCGCGCCACTGCCGGATCCGTATGCGTGGCGGGCCCCGAGCGTCTGCGCGTGCTTGAGCCGCTCATCCGCCATATTCAGCGCCTGGACGCGTACAGTGAGCCCGTGACCGCCGGTAACGCGCCAGTGCCCAGCGTGTGGGTGGCGCACCTGCCCGGCGCACGCCTGAGCATTGGTCTGAGCCCCGAAAAGTCACGCGGGTTCTCCGGTGAGGGATCCGTGCTGCAGGCGCTGTCTAACCCGAACACCGCCCAGAACGCTGACATGCTCAGCGTGCTGCTCTCCTTCGAGCCGCGTATTGACGTGCCCGTCATGTCTGCCCGCGCCGGCCTGGATGAGGCGGCAACCCGCGACGCCCTCGCCCTGCTGGCTTCCTCCGGTCAGGTTGGTTTTGACGCGCATGCTGGCGAGTATT
>CALGXU010000089.1 GCA_937935205.1 uncultured Rothia sp. | reverse complement strand
ATGTGTACGATTCCGATATCGCTTGGGCTACGGCTAACGCAAATGGCAACAACCATGGTATCTCTATTGAGCATGCTAATAGCACAGGCGCCCCAGATTGGCGAGTTGATCCTGAGACGATGGAAACCGGTGCAAAACTTGTTGCCCACCTCCACAAGTTCTACCGACTCGGACGACCCAAGATCGGAGTGAACGTTTTCCGTCACATGGACTTCTTCGCTACCGGTTGCCCTGGCCCATTCCTAGGCGGAAGCCACTATCATAACTACGTCAACCGTGCCGCTCAGATCTACGACGAAATCACCGGCGCAAAACCCGTTGGTCCGGTTCCACTTCCTACTCCGAAGGTTCGCCCTTCGCAAGACGAGGTAGTCAACATGGTGATCCGAGGTCAGTACGGCAACGGCGCTGAACGATTCCAACGGTTGGAGCGTGAGGGGTGGGACCCGCTGGAGATTCAGCGGATCGTGAACGAACGGCTATCGTGATGGGTAGTGCTTTACAAGACGTGAAGAAGCTGCTCAACATCTCCCCCGACAACACCGACTTCGACGTTGATGTTAAAAGCTTGATGAACTCCTCTCTAGCCGTGGTGTTCCAAGCTTGCCCTGTCATCAAACGGTCAAGTCCTGTTGATCGGGGGAGTGAGGGTTGGACGGAGCTGTACGACATCGACGAACTCAAGACAACAACACCTCGTCACATCATCGAGAATCTCATCGAGACGTTTGTGACTATGGATGTCCGGTTGAAGTTTGACCCGTCGATTAACACAGCTGTGAAAGAGGCTCATCAAGCCTGTCGAGACGAAATGTTATGGAGGTTGAGCGTTGTTTGAGTTAACACCGCAACACCATGATGAACTCTACCACTATGGTGTTCCTGGCATGCGGCGAGGCGTCCGAAAAGCACGTCAGCGAACCGGTATGCCACGAGATAGTGTCGGGGTGGATTGGCGAGGCCGACCGGTAACGCCGAGAACCCATGATCTGTATTACCATCCTGGTACCGGACAATTTGTAGCTAAGCGTAAACTAACCAAGAAACAGAAGATGCTCCGGTACGGGGCAAAAGCTGCTATTGGCGCAGCGACAGGTGCTCTCGCCTATCGCACTATGATGCTGAACGCTCGTCACAGCGATGATGACACTTCAGAACTTTACCACTATGGCATAAAAGGTATGAAGTGGGGTCGCAAAAAAAGTCGGCAACGGGGTAAGAAGAAACGTAAAAAGTGGCGTGACATGAGCGTTAAGCAACGCCATGACGTCATACAAAAACATGTTCGGCGGGCTAAGCTCGGTATTGAGATCGGCTCGGCACTTGCGCCAATAGCTCTCGGTGCTGGAATGTATGGATATGCTCGGTATAAGGGTAAGAGCTTACGAAAATCCCGCGAGAGGGTCGGCGGTAAACGGATGATGAACGCTACAGAACATCTGAAGACTCCGTTCACTGATGTGTCGCCGAAGATCCCTAAGAACTGGAAAGTGCCGAACAATCGTAAAGTCTATAATGTTACGACTTTACACAGCGATACCCACACACCAGAGCTTTACCACTATGGCATTAAAGGAATGAAATGGCGGCTTCGTAAAAAAAAAGTCCGATCCAAAGAGCGTAAGTATGCTGACGCTCTAGCCGGTAAGGTGAAGAAGAACAGTGTCACGTCTTTATCTAACAAAGAGCTTCGGACGTTGACCGAACGAATGCGACTGGAGAACGACTACCGACGAACAGCAGACAACCCATACAAGACACGAGCTCGACAAAAAGGCGAAGACATGTTCTGGAAGGGCGCTGGTGCCTTGGGCGGCATTGCACTTGGCACATTCGGTACAATCGCAGCCCAAAACCTAAAGAGCAAAGACCACAAGAAACGAGTCGCTGCGGGTCTCAAGGTTGCCAAAGCCGTGACCGGGTGGTAACCGATGGCTCTGTCGAACACAGCTACACCGAAGTATTACGGCATTTTCCGTGAGAAAGTTCTTCGGGGTGAGATTCCAGTCTGTAAAGAAATTTCCATGGAGATGAACCGTATTGACGCGCTGATAGCAGATCCAAAGTATTACTACGACGATACCGCTATCGACGGCTTCATCGAGTTTGTCGAATCCGAGATGACTCTTACTGATGGTTCCGATGTGTTCGTCATGGATTCGTTCAAACTCTGGGCAGAGCAGCTGTTCGGTTGGTACATCTTCGTTGACCGGTCGGTTTATGTTCCTCGTCCAGGAAATCGTGGGGGTCGGTATGTTCGTAAGCGTGTTAAGAAGCGTCTGACGAACAAACAGTATATCATCGTGGCCCGTGGCGCCGCCAAGTCGATGTACGCTTCGTATCTACAAGCGTATTTCCTCACGGTCGACACCACAACAACACACCAGATTATTGTGGCCCCCACAATGCCGCTGGCGTCAGAAACAATCCAGCCAATCAAGACCGCAATGATCCGATCCAAAGGGCCATTGTTTAAGTTCCTTTGTATGGCTGGTTTCACACCTCAAGCAGCGGGCCGAAAAGCTGAGAAGAACAAACTTGCCCCCACCAAACGGGGTATCGAAAACTTCTTAACTAACTCGCTGCTTGAGGTCCGACCGATGCGCATCGACAAACTTCAGTCAATGCGTACCAAGGTAAACACCGTCGATGAATGGCTTTCGGGCGACATCAAAGAAGATGTTATCGGCGCTATCGAACAGGGCGCTTCCAAGAACGAGGATTACTTCATCCTCGCTATTTCGTCGGAAGGTACCGTTCGTAACAGCGTTGGCGACACCATCAAGCTGGAACTCCAAGACATTCTCAAAGGTAATTACCTAGCGCCTCACATTTCGATCTGGCACTACCGTCTTGACGACGTCAAGGAAGTCGCCGATCCAGCCATGTGGGTCAAAGCTAATCCTAACATCGGAATTACGGTGACTTATGAAACCTACCAAAAAGACGTAGAACGAGCTGAACAAGTCCCCGCTGCACGAAACGACATCCTAGCGAAACGCTTCGGCATCCCCATGGAAGGGTACACGTATTTCTTCACCTACGAAGAAACGTTACCACATGCAAAGAAACAATACTGGGGCATGCCATGTTCGATGGGTGTCGATTTGTCACTCGGCGATGACTTCACGGCTTTTACGTTTTTGTTCCCCCTTCAGCGGAGCATGTTTGGTGTAAAGACACGATCTTATATCACCGAACGCACCCTGATGAAGCTCACGACAGCTCGTCGTCTAAAGTACGAAGAGTTCATCGAGGAAGGCACATTAATCGTCATGGACGGCACCGTGTTAGACATGATGCAAGTCTATGACGATCTGGATTCACACATCCAAGAGTGTCAATACGACATTCGTTCGGTTGGGTATGATCCGTATAATGCGCGTGAATTTATCGAACGATGGACGACTGAGAATAGTGAGTGGGGCGTTGAGAAAGTCATTCAAGGTGCCAAAACCGAATCCGTACCACTCGGAGAATTGAAGAAGCTTGCGGAAGATCGTGCGTTACTTTTTGACGAAGCGCTCATGACATTCGGTATGGGGAACGCTATCGTTATGGAGGATACGAACGGTAATCGCAAGATTCTAAAACGACGCTATGAAGAAAAAATTGACAACGTAGCGGCTCTCATGGACGCTTACGTTGCGTACAAGCTAAATCCTGACAGTTTTGAATAGGAGGACATATGACAAACATGGAATTATACCACTACGGCATCAAGGGTATGCGATGGGGTCATCGCAAAGCACGCCCTACGATGTCTGGTGCCGCACGAAGCGCACGACGGAAGCGGATTGCAAAGCGTGTCGCTCTCGGTGTCGGTGCAGCAGCTGGTGCAGCAGCTTTGGGGTATGGCGCTTATCGGGGCAAGAAGTATATTAGTACACCACATGGAGCCGCGCACCTTATGGTCGGCGCGTTGCGCGCGCAACAAGGTATTGACCGTGTTGGTGGTGCAGCACGGAAAGCCGGTAGCGCAGTTGGTAGTTATGCGTTAGGTGGCAAACATTCTTCACGACGGGCTGGTCTTAAAGCAGCCGGTGCCGCAGCTCGAAGCGCTGGCAGCGCAGTCAAGACGCGAGCTAAAGACGCTAAGGATGGCGCACAAATCATCGGTTATGGTGCTCGGTACGCTGGTGGCGTTCTCGGTAAGCGAGCCGGTGCCGCAGCTGGATCAGCAGCACGGAAAGCCGGTAGCGCAGTTGGTAGTTATGCGTTAGGCGGAAAACATTCTTCACGACGGGCTGCTGCTAGCCGAGCAGCTGGTAAAGTCGATCAAGGACGAGCCGCTGTCAGTGCGCTAGCAGACGCTTATCGGACTCGTCGTAAGTACCAGGGCCGACACGTTTCTCGTGGTGCCCACGCCGCACACTTCGCTTACGACAGCCCAGGTGAAGCGCTGTACCACTTCGCACTCGACCCCTACGGTCGGTACGCCATTTTGTAACTGATAGAAAGTAACAACGCTCTTGTCATTTACAGAAAAACTGAAACACGCTTGGAATGCATTCCGTGATCCGCCAAATCCTCCGTCAAACGTTGGAGGTTGGGCACAGTACGGTCCCTCACGGCGTTTTTTGAGTTTTACTGGTGCTGACCGTTCGTTTGTGAACTCTATCATTACTCGTATGGCTATTGACGTAGCTTCGGTTGAGTTTTTACACGCTCGTACTGATGAGAATGGCGGCTATCTGGAGACCATACCATCTGGACTCCAGAACTGCCTGAACGTCGAAGCAAACACAGACCAAGCCGCACGCGCTTTCAAACAGGATTTAGCTATTACTCTGTTTAAGAAGGGCGTCGCGGCTGTGGTTGCTGTCGAGACCGACATTTCACCGCTGCGGTCTGGCGGTTTCGACATCAAATCGTTACGTGTTGGGGAGATCGTCAACTGGTATCCTCAGCACGTAATGGTTGATTTGTACGACGAGCGTGACGGGCAACATAAACAAATCACACTTCCAAAGAATACTGTTGCTATCATCGAGAATCCGCTCTATGACATCATGAACGAGCCAAACAGCATGTTCCAACGACTTGCCAAGGCTCTTCGTATGATGGATGGGATCGAAGATGATCTCAGCAGTAAGAAACTGGATGTGATTATCCAACTTCCATATGTTGTGAAAGGCGAGAACCGTCGTCAGCAAGCGGAGAACCGTATTCGAGACATCGAGATGCAGTTACGCAAGACTGACTACGGTATCGCCTACGTTGACGGCACGGAGAAGATCACACAATTGAACCGCGCTGTCGAAAACAATATCCTTCCAAGGATCGAATGGCTCACTAAGCAAGTACAAGCTCAGCTTGGTTTGACGACAGAGATTCTCGACGGAACAGCACCTGAAACAGCGTTGCTGAACTATCAGAATCGCATTATCAAGCCGGTGGCTGATAGTATTGCTGAAGAGTTGGCCCGAACATTCCTCACTAAGACTGCTCGCACTCAGCGGCAGACGGTGTTGTACCTTCGACGCCCATTCGATCTCGTGCCGATGGAGAAGATCGCTGACATCGCAGACAAGTTCACTCGAAACGAGATTCTGTCTGCCAACGAGGTTCGGGCTATCATCGGTATGCGTCCTTCGACGGATCCCAAGGCTGACGAGCTCTACAACGCTAACATGCCTTATGACGACACCTATCCAGGTGGAGAAGAGGGCGAAGAAGAGGAAGACATGAACCCATACGCTCAGCCGGAGGAGTACCCACCCGAGTACGATCCCGATCAGTATCAGTAGCTCAAAATGGAAAGGAAATTATGCGACCAGACTTTAGCGGGTATGCTACTCGCGCTGGTATTCGGTGTTCTGATGGTCGCACTATTCTACCTGACGCCTTCAAAGACAACGACGGCAGTACGGTACCATTGGTGTGGCAACACGGACACCACGATCCCGACAACGTGCTTGGGCATGCCGCCCTAGAGAATCGGGATGACGGGGTTTACGCTTATGGCTTCTTCAACCACACAGCGAAAGCCCAGAATGCAAAACAACTTGTTCAACACGGTGACATCACGAGTCTTTCGATCTACGCAAACCAGTTGGTTGAAAAGGAAAAGAACGTGATGCACGGTCAAATCAGGGAGGTTAGCCTAGTGCTATCAGGAGCCAACCCAGGCGCAAAAATTGATAATGTGGTCCTCCGTCACAGCGATGGCGAAGAGACCGAATTGCAAGACGAAGCGGTCATTTACGGGGGCACTCTGTCTCATGGTGACGGCTATCTTATGCATGATGACGATGACGAATCCGAAGACATTCAAGCGGTCCTCGACAGCTTGACACCGGAACAACAGGAAATCGTCGGAGCCCTGCTCGAAAACGCAGCCGCACAAGGCTACGAAGCTGGTGTCGAAGACGCCGTTGACGAAGACGACTTCTACGATGAGGATGAAGGCGAGTACGAGGACGACTACGACGATAATGATTACGACTATGAAGAGGACGACTTCGAGCCAGAAGAACTTGCACAATACGATTACAACGGAGACGCATACATGGGTAATGTATTCGACCAGGGTCGACTAGCCCCAAGCGGTCGTCGGCCTGTTTTGTCTCATTCGGACATGGCCGATGTGTTCAAAGATGCCCAGGAGGTGGGCTCACTCAAGGAATCCGTACTGTTCCATGCTGACCAGTTCGGTATCACCAACATCGACCTTCTGTTCCCACAGGCTAAGGACTTCCAGAACAAGCCGGAGTTCATTAAGCGTCGGACAGAATGGGTTGATGGTGTTATGAATGGCGTCACCAGCGCTCCGTTTACTCGGGTTCGTTCGGTGCACGCAGACATCACCCAAGATGAAGCCCGAGCCAAGGGTTATATCAAGGGCTCGATGAAGAAGGACGAGTTCTTTGAGTTGAAGAACCGCTCCACCGGTCCGACAACGGTGTATAAGCGCCAGAAGGTGAATCGGGATGACATGCTGGACATCACGACCTTCGACGCAGTGGCTTGGATCAAGGCTGAGATGCTGCTGATGCTCCATGAGGAAATTGCTTCGGCAATTCTGTTTGGTGACAACCGTGATATTGAGTCCCCGGACTATATCAACGCTAAGAACATCCGTCCTATCGCTACGGATCATGAGTTCTTTACCCATCGTCTTGAGATTGCTCAGGGTGATATCGGTACTGACGCCATGATTGAACTCATCGACACCAGCCGGCATTTCTACAAGGGTTCTGGTCAGCCAGCACTTTATACCACCGAGGCTGTTCTCGGTAAGCTGCGCTGGATCAAGGACAAGGACGGTCGACGGATTTACCCCAACGACCAGGCTATCGCAGACGCCATGCGTGTCTCGAAGATTGTCACTGTCGAAACCATGGAGCGGGTCCCGAACCTGGTTGGCCTTATCGTCAACTTGGCGGATTACCAGGTTGGTACCGACCAGGGCGGTAAGCTTGGTATGTTCGACCAGTTCGACATCGACTACAACCAGCACAAGTACCTGATTGAAACCCGTATGTCGGGTGCGCTGGTTCGGGCCAAGTCCGCTATGGCTCTGTGGAAGACTGGTTCGCCTACTGCTTCTGGTGACGCTCCGACCAACAAGCTTGACGAAAGCCGGTTGCTTGCTGACCAGCGTCACACCAAGAAGGCTGGCGGCGGTGGCGGGGTGACTCCGCAGCCTGGGCACTAAGCTCAAAATGGGAAGGTTGAATCATGACACGCTTTAGCGGCGCTGTCGGATTCGGCGAGCCTATCGAGATCGACGAAGGTGTATACGACGTGAAGGTAACTGAGCGTCAAGCTTTTGGCGACGTCGTTCGATCATACCGCAATAATCAAGACGTTGGTAAACTCAACGCTAACGTGAACTTTGATATGGCGGTATCCGTCGTCGCCGACGACTACCTCAAGGATCATTTAGACCTAGCGGTCTATGTTCGTTGGGGTACTCTGTATTTAGCAGTTACGTCTGTGGAGATGAATCATCCACGCATCACTCTTACGCTGGGAGGTGTGTGGCATGGACCGAAGGCGGAACTTACACCTTAAGCTTGAACAGATAGCGGGGGCTGGTGTACCTGTGTTGTATCAGCCCCCGTCGATGCATAAGCTCACGTATCCGTGCATACTCTATCAATACGACGGAACCGGAGTGAAACACGCTGATAACAAAAAGTATCATCGTGCCAGCCGCTATCAAGTCACTTTGATTGCGCGCAAGCCGGATCCGGCTCTTGTTGAAGAGATTTCCAACATGGAATATTGTACGTTCCAACAATGGTTTGCTAAAGACGGCTTGAACCATTACGTCTTTAGTATCTACAATTAAGGAGAATAATGGCTGGTAAACAACTAGTATGGGACAGCGTTGGTGAACGCAAGTTCCAGACGGGTGTGAACAAGGGCGTTCTTTACCCTTACAACGCCACGCAAAAAGTTTATGGTGAAGGTGTCGCATGGAATGGCCTCACCAAGGTGACCGAAAGCCCCTCCGGTGCTGAAGTTACCGACATTTACGCCGACAACATCAAGTACCTGGGTTTGATCTCGGACGAGAAGTTCGGCGCCACCATCGAAGCATACACCTACCCCGACCAGTTCGCAGAATGCGATGGCTCGGCTACTATTGGTGGCGCTTTGGTGACGCAGCAGACACGGAAGCCGTTCGGTTTCTCGTGGCAGACTCGTGTCGGCAATGATACCGAAGGCGTGGATTTCGGCTATGACATTCACATTGTGTGGAATGCTTTGGCCAAACCTTCGTCCAAGGATCATAGCACGATCAATGATTCGCCCGAAGCTGTTACGATGTCGTGGGAGATTTCGACCACCCCGACGGGGTTCAAGTCTGACGGCGACTTCAAGGACCTGAAGCCGACGGCTCATATCGTAGTTCCGTCCAAGTCTGTGAAGAAGGAGAACCTAGCCGAACTGGAGAAGAAGCTGTACGGCACTGAGACCGAACCGCCGACGCTCCTCAGCCCCGAAGAAGTCCTCACGATCGTGAAGAAGCCGTAACATGACGCTAGAACTTGATGTCGTTTCGCGTCACAACTTTGACGGGGCTCGGAATCAGTTCTTGCCAGTGAAAGTCCATCTCTCGATGTGTCACAGTTTAGTCAGCATCTCAAAATGGGAAGAGAAGTACCAACGACCCTTTCTAGTGAGTGACGACGACAAGACACAAGAAGAACTGTTGGACTACATTTCGATGATGGTCGTTAACAAGCTGCCCCGTGCAACGCTTGATGAAGCTATTTCGCACATCACCGCAGAGCAGATGGGTCTTATTAACGACCACATCGCCTCAAGAGCCAGTGCTACTACGTTTTCGGACAGTGGTACTGGCTCTTCGTCGACTGAAGTAATCACCGCAGAACTCATCTACTACATGATGTTCGCTAACGGTATTCCGAAGGAGTGCGAGATGTGGCATATCAATCGCCTGCTTGCGCTCATTCGGATCTTCGGCATTAAGAACTCACCTGAGAAACCTAAGAAACTTTCGCAAGCTGAAATCATGGCTCGTAACCAGAAACTCAACGCTGAGCGTCGAGCAAAGTGGGGGACGAGCGGATGACCAAGTTGAAATGGGACGAACGGTTTTTCACCGAGGGTTGCAGTCGAGGAGTGTTGTACCTTAGCGAATACCAAGGCAAGGCTTGGGCGTGGCATGGGCTAATCTCTGCTACAGAGAAACGCCAAGCCGAGATGACGTCATTGTATTACGAAGGTCGGAAGTGGGGGGGAGTCGCTGGTAACATCGAACGAGAACTGAAAATTAGTTGTTATACCTATCCGCCAATCTTGGACCAGCGTATGGGGATTGTACCAAAAGCTGTTGGTATCTACGCTGACGAAGGTCGACCCAAAACATTCGGTTTTACTTTCCAGTCTCTGGGTAGTGACGGGTCTCGGCAGGTGCATGTGTATCCTAATCTGTTGGCGAACCCATCAGATCGTGAACACCGCACTATCAAAGAAACTCGTGATCCTCAAGTCATAGGTTTTGACTGCCAAGTAGTCCCTCAGAGTTTCAAGGGTACTGGGTATGTTACTCCGTATTTTCGGATAGACCTGGACTCTTTAGATTCCGAAGATCTAAAAACCGCCACTGAAGCTTTGTATGGTTCTGACACCGGTGATGCTTCGATGGACAAGATACTATCGTTCATAGTCGCTAAGATGGGTGGTCAACCGAAGTGGAATCCCGAAGCCATCGACCAAGATCAATGGTCGTTTAACAGTGGTGAAGCTAACTTCCGGTGGATCAACGAAGCTGACGGTGAGTTTGAGATCGAGGTTTAGGAGAAACTATGACTAAAATTGTAACGCTCACCAAAGCTGGTATTCAGAAACTCATTGATGCCGCGGGGTCTGTGAGTCCACAGTCTCAGAAACTAGCTCGTTATGACGGGAGCGGTTGCATCAGCACCAAAGACCCCAATTTTGCTCTGGACTGCGTAAACAAATCGTATCTGGACAGTAAATTGGCTGGTCTTGGCGGCGGTGGCGGAACCGCTACTGGAACTAGTACGCCGTCTGCTGGCAAAATTGCGGCTTACGACTCTGGGGCACGATTGCGGTCTGAACCCCAACAAGTTGGTGCTACGACAATATTTCCTACCGAGGTTGTCGCTTTTGGTGATCTCATCGACACATCCACAGATAGCGGCAAACGTTTTGATGCATTTAAGCGAAACACTACGCCGTTTCGGGTTAAGCTTACTTCAGCTGATTCTACAACCGGCGGCCGGGTAAACTTACCCATCCCCGATAGTGCTCGTTTTCCGTGGATTACCCGGACTACTGGTAATGGCGGGGGTTACGAATACGAGATGGAAGCTGGTTACGCTTACCAAATCAGTTGGTCTATCTACGGTAAAGCTTATTTCCGGTCGTACAACTTGTTTGAAGACGGGACGGGCTTTTGGAACGTTTCAGGCACCGGAGAGAACTGGAAGTCTGAGACTGTCATCATCTGGCGTAAGAATGGCAAGCCCAACATCTGGCTTGAACATAACGGATGGCAAACTGGTCCGGGTCGCATGGCGGTACTACAGATTACCCAACTCCGAGACGTGTTAATTTAATGTTCAAGATCGAAAAGTCTGGAGACCTCACCAAGACGTTTGACTTTCTTAAACGTATGTCCTCCGACGAACTCTTTCAAAGCCTCAGCCGCTATGGTCAAAAGGGTGTGAAAGCTCTATCCGCAGCCACACCCCAAGACACAGGGAAGACTGCTTCGTCTTGGGAGTACAAGGTCAAAATGGGAAGGAAACCCAGCATCACTTGGTACAACACTAATGTGGTGAACGGGTTCAAGGTCGCTGTCGGCATTCAAATCGGGCACGCCACCGCTGGGGGCGGCTATGTCCAAGGGATTGACTACATCAACCCTGCATTACGCCCCCTGTTTCAGGAAATTGCTAACGAAGTTTGGAAGGAGGTCACCCGTTAATGGCGACCATTGATGAGCGCGTCGTCGCTATGAAGTTCGACAACACGCAGTTTAAGGCCAAGTCGCAAGAAACTATCGCTGATTTGCAGCGGCTTGAGTCTACTATCGACTCTGGAGCTACGAAGAATCTTGGCGGCGCTTTATCGTCGACGTTTTCAAAAGCACTGAGTGTGATTGATTCGTCAACGGGTGGCATTCTCTCCAGCCTGGGGCTTATCCAGAAGTCGGCGTCAGATGTTGACCTGTCTGGGTTGTCTAACAGTGTGGAGGACGCTACAAGCAAATTCTCTATGCTGGAGAACATTGCTGTTGGCGCGCTTCATAACATCGGTGCTAAACTGGCCGACAGTGGTCTGAATGTAGCGAAAGCCTTCACCATTCAAGGCGCTATGGATGGTTTCAAAGAGTATGAATTGCAGATCAACTCGGTTCAGACTATCCTCGCTAACACCCAATCTAAGGGCAGCACTCTTCAAGACGTCAACAAAACCCTTGACGACTTAAACGCATATGCCGACCGGACCATCTACAACTTCGGCGAGATGACCAAGAACATCGGTACATTCACCGCAGCTGGTGTTGGTTTGGAAGACTCGGCCAAGGCGATTAAAGGTATCGCTAACTTGGCTGCTCTGTCTGGTGCAAACTCAGAAAAAGCTTCCAGCGCTATGTACCAGTTATCCCAGGCTATTGCCGCCGATAAAGTCGGCTTGGAAGACTGGAACTCTGTGGTGCACTCCGACATGGGCGGCGAGATATTCCAGAAGTCTTTGTTTGACACGGCAAAGGCTATGGGCACACTCAAAAACGCGGGTAACATGACGTTCGAGGAATGGACCAAAAACTATAAACCGTTCCGAGAAACCTTAGCTGATGGCTGGCTCACCGGTAAAGTCCTTACCAAGACTTTGGAGAAATTTACGGGCGATCTGAGTGACGAGCAACTCCGTGAACAGGGCTATACCGAAGAACAAATTGCCTCTATTCAAAAGCTAGCTCAAACTGCTAATGGCGCGGCTCAGGATGTTAAGACTTTCACCCAGATGATCGGTACCATCAACGAATCAATCGGTTCGGGTTGGGCTCAGTCTTGGCGTATCATCATTGGTGACTTTGAAGAAGCCAAAGTTTTGTGGACTCGGGTTAGTAAAGTCATTTCTGGTGCTGTAGACCAATCAGCTAAAAGCCGTAACGAACTGCTCCAAGGCTGGAGTGATGCTGGCGGGCGTACCATAGTTATTGATTCTCTGGTGCGGATCTTCAATGGTTTGTATAGCATAGTGGGGCAAGTGGGACGTGCCTTTTCTCAGATATTCCCACCCATGACTGTTGCTCAGGTGATGAAAGTTACACGAAGTTTCGAGGACCTATCCTATAAACTTACACCGTCTATCGAAACTGTTGTAAACCTTGGTAGGACATTTAAGGGTTTCTTTGCGTTACTACACATCGGTTGGTCGTTAATCAAAGCTGTCGGCTCCATGATCGGAAAAATCTTTGGTGCTTCCAGCGGGGCAGCAGGTGGATTACTGACCATGACAGCTTCACTAGGCGACTTCCTGGTGAAGCTCGATCAGAGCATTCAAAATGGGAAGCTGTTTGAGACTGTCTTCGGCAAGGCTGGCACCTTTATTGCTGGTGTGCTCGAATGGATCAGTAAAGCTTTCAACGACATGGATGGCGCTTGGGCTAAAACCCTTGATTTCATTCATAAAGTTGGCCGAGGTATTGGCAAGATCTTCAACATCCTCACTTCCGGCAAGTACAAAGACGGAACGTTCATGGGGCTGAAAAGCGATGCTGGTTTTATCAAGTTCCTCATCAAAGTTCATGATTTAGTCACGTCGTTTATCGACAAGGTTAAGTCGTTCTCGATTCTGGACTGGTTCAACGTCAGTGGTGCTATCGGAGGCGTGGGTATTTTAGCTTTCTTCGCTAAAATCGTCTCGCAACTGAAGGCTATTTTATCGCTGAAGGAGAAAATTCCGTTCCTGGGCGGCGAAGGTGGTAAAGCTGGACTCCTGAAACTCTGGGGTATGCTCCGAGGAGGGGGCGGTGGAGATGACGATGGTAAGAAGGACGACAGCCCTGGCATCATCGACCAACTCACCAAGTCCTTTGAGAAGATGCAACAGGCCCTCAAAGCTCGTGCACTTCTTCAAATTGCTGCGGCTATCTTGGCATTGGCTGCCGCTATTCTTATTCTGTCGTCTATCGACGGCGGAAAGTTAGCCCAAGCCACTGCCGCTGTCGGTGCACTCATGGTGGAGTTGATGTTAGCCTTAGGCGGCATGACATTTCTCACCAAGGGTGCCGGCTTCGTCAAGTTAGCCGGCATCGCTGGTGCTATTGTCGCTATTTCAGCTGCTATCCTTATTCTAGCCGGGGTGATGAAACTCCTTTCCAAGATGTCTTGGGAGGAGATCGGTAAAGGTCTCGCTGCTATTGGCGGGGCGTTCCTTATCATCGCTGCTGGCACCAAACTCATGCCTGCCAAGTTATTGCTCGGCACGGCATTTGCGTTGGTACCACTGGCTAACGCTATTGCTATCCTGGTCCATTCCATCGGCGACGTCTCAAAGCTGTCGTGGGAGGAGATCGGTAAAGGTCTCGCCACGATGGCTGGCGTGATGCTTCTTATGGCTGGCACCCTGAAGCTTATTCCCACCAAGACGGCGTTCCTTCTTGGCCTCACGCTGAATGCCTTTGCTAGCTCGATGCTTGTTCTAGCCTCAGCCCTCAAGAGCTTTGGCGAAATGCAATGGGATGCTATTGGTCGTGGTCTCGCTGCCATGGCCGGCGGTTTGCTTATTATGGTGGGGGTTTTCCGTCTCATGCCTGCCACTGGTGGGCTTGCCGCGGTTGGTATCCTTATCATGGCACAGTCGCTTGTCGTCATGGCCCAAGCGTTCGATTCATTCGGTAAGATGTCGATCGAATCCATCGCCCACAGCCTCGTTGCTGTGGCTGTGGGGTTGTTGCTTATGGTAGGGGCACTAAAACTGATGCCTACTGGCGGTGTATTTGCCGCTGTAGGCATTTTAGTCATGGCCAATGCTCTTGTTGTTATGGGTCAAGCGCTCACCACCATCGGAGGTTTGTCGATCCGTCAAATTGCGAAGGGTTTGATCGGACTTGGCGGCGCTATGGTAATCCTGGTAGCTGCGGCAAATCTCATGAACGGCGCTTTAGTCGGCGCCGCGGCTATGGTGGTCGTTGCTGCTGCATTAGCTCTGATGGTTCCACCTCTCGTGACCCTCAGCAAGCTCACAGCAGGGCAGATGTTGACGGCGTTATTAGGTCTTGCCGGGGCGTTTCTCGTGTTGGGTGGTGCTGCGGCGCTCATGACACCGTTACTACCATCCTTATTAGGCCTTGCAGGAGCTATTGCCCTCTTAGGCTTGGGTACACTAGCCGCTGGTACAGGGTTAGTGGCACTGGCAGCAGGTTTGGGAGCTCTAGCAGCACTTGGTAAGAACGGTTTAGACGGTCTTATTAACATCCTGCTGTTCATCCCCAAGGTATTCGGCGCTATCGCCCTCGGTTTGGTTGATTTCTTCGGAACTCTAGCTGAACACGCTGGTAAATTGGGTGAATCCCTGACAATCATGTTCACGACGATGATCGGGGCATTGCTTGACTCGGGCAAGACCCTCATGCCGAAGCTTATCGACTTCCTAGTGACACTGGTTGTCTCGATGCTCGATGGTCTTGACCGGACAGCGCCAAAATGGATAGCAACTTTCACTCATCTGATGTTGGTGGGGCTGGATGCTATCCGAGTACTGACCCCCGCAATAGTCCAGACTGGCATTGATGTCTTTATGGCGTTTGTTGACGGCATAAACGACCTCATCCCAAGGATGGCTGAATCTGGTCAGAACGCTATATTACGATTACTCGAAGGCGTGAACGAGTTTCTGCCTCGCGCAATCGAAATGGGCGTCGTTATCATCTTGAATTTCCTCGATGGTATTGAGCAAGCGCAGTATCTTATCACCAATAAGATGTTCGACACTGCTGTCAACATGATTAACAATCTTGCTGACGCTATTCGCCGAAACAAGAAGGCACTCAAAGAAGCTGGCCATAATCTTGCTTCTGCATTGCTTGATGGGATGTTTGACGGTATTTCAGAAAACGCTCAGAAGGTCTTGGATTCGGTGAGTTCGCTTGGCCGGAAGATGCGACATGCTGCGGCTGCTGTGTTGGGTATTCACTCACCTTCGCGGGTTTTCCGTGAGCTGGGTATGTACACCATGCAAGGTCTCGCAAATGGTATTGACGCTAATTCTGGTAAACCGATTGAATCCTCGCAAGGAGTGGCGGAGTCGCTTATTACGATTGCGCAAAAGGTTCTTGGCATTCATTCGCCATCTCAGGTATTTCATGGTGTTGGTACAAACATCAATCAAGGTTTAGCTCAGGGTATTGACGAGACGTCTAACGCGCCTCAGCAAGCCCTAGGTAACAACCTTGACAAGATGATTGCCATCACGGAATCGAAGGGCAGTCAAATTGCGAAGGCTGGCGGATCGTTTGTTGACGCACTATATTCGTCATTAAGCGAAACCGAGTTCTCAAAGCGGATGGGCGGTATTTTCTTCGAGGCTGAACGTAAACGTGACGAGGCAATCGCTGCTAAACGTCAGAAGTACGAAGAGGAAACCGAGAAACTCCAGGAGGAAATCGAACAGGCAGAAGAAGCGGCTGAAAAGGCTCGTGAGGATGCTAAGAACGCCGAGGAAGACGCAGCCAAGGTTGCTGCGGATGCCAAGAAGGACGCTACAGCAAAACGACGAGCTCAGCAGAAGGCCGACCGTGCCAAGAAGAATATTGCCAAAGCCGATAAGAAGTACCAAAAAGCTCTGGAGAAGGCCGCCAAGCTGGAAGCAGAGCGTGCCGGCTTTGAAACCGGTGAGGTATACGGCGAAGCGATGGCTGACGGTATCGAGAGCAATAAAGACCGTATCAAGACCTTGGTGGAATACATCATGGACGAACTTACGGCAGAGCAACAGAAGCTGAAGACCAAGGTTGATAACGTGGTGAACGTTTTCGATGGTATCAGCAAAATTAAATCCTCTGTCACGAGTATCACCGATGCCGCTAAGGATTTTGTGCGCGCTTTCAACCGTATGCGCAACTCTTCGAGTGACCGGTCGTTCAAACGGAACCTTGGGTATATGCTGGATTCTGTTCTTCAGATGGGCCAAGGTGTTAGCGGGATTATTGACACGTTCAGTAAATTCTCGCCGATGCTGAAGGTCCTACTGACGAATTTTGAATCCACACTACCAGCTATAGCCGCTATGGTCCAGCCGTTTGCGCCTATGTTAGCCCAAAGCCTCGGCGGAGGGTTGGCTAGTGCTGCGGCTGCCATTACAGGACCGACGGGGTTAATCATCGCTGGTTTAGGCGCGTTATTTGTCTTCTTAAAAGATCAAGCGGGTAACCAAAAGATCATGAAGACATTTATGTCGCTTTGGACCGGTTTGATTGAGTTCATGAAGTCCTTACCGCGGCGCTTGACCGGTTTCGTCAAGACCATGCTGAAGGGGCTTGTCCAAACCATCAAGGACCTACCAAATCTGATCGGTACATTGGTGCGAGGCTTGACCGAGTTATTTGTCACACTCCTGTCGGAGCTCCCAAGTAGTGGTGGCGATATCATCGTTGCTCTGGTGAAGGCTTTAATTTGGATTGTGCTCAATTCACCTCGGTTATTCGTTGATCTGGCCACTGCGATTGTGGAAGCCCTTGCTAATGGGCTCTCGCAAGCGTTTGTGGCGTTGATTAACATCCTCGTGAACCCATTCAAGTGGTTGCATGACCGTGCCAAATCCGCATCTGACATGGACGATGTTGGAAGTCATATTTTCCAGACGCTATGGCAGAGTCTGGTTAAATTGGGAGCAGCGATGCTGCAGTTGCTGCTGTCTCCATTCCGTGCCTTGAAACGGCTTATTTTCGGCGAGCTTGATCTTTCCGAAGCTGGCGGCAACATGGTGCAAGGTTTGGTGAACGGTATCCGCAATCGTATTTACAACGCTGTGGAGTCTGCACGAGGTCTTGGCTCAATGGTGGCTAACGGTTTCAAGCGTGTTCTCGGTATTCATTCACCTTCGACAGTCTTCCAAGAGTTTGGCCATTTCCTTGTCGAGGGTTTGGCAGCTGGTATGGAAGACCAGGAGACCATCCAAGGCGGGGTGGATACGATGAAAGACGCTCTCATGCGAGCTATGGATGAGATCGAGGATAATTTCAACTCTGATATTTCTCCCACCATCACCCCCGTGGTGAATCTCGACCAGGCCAAGCGTGATATGGACGCCTTGAACCGTTCCATCCCGATCACCAACACATATTCCGAAGCAGCTAAAGCGTCGACGGAGGTCGATACCGCCGCTGACGCCAAGGCTGCTGGGGATACGCATATTACGAACATCGAATACGTCCAAAATAACACTTCTCCGCAAGCGTTGTCGACGTATGAAATTTATCGTAATACCCGGAAACAACTAGAAGATCTCAAGAAAAGGAATCCGTAGTGATTGAACAGATCAAACTACAGCAGGATCGAACCGATGTAGTCTTGAACTGTTTCTCCCCCACGGTTATCTTCTCCCAAAACCCGCCGACTGAAATTGCGCAATCGACTTCGGCCGTTATTCAAAGCGCCACCGGTTTGTCGACGCTGGATTTTGCATTTAGCAAGACCCAGCGTCCAGCTGGTGGCGCTTTCTTGGGGGGAGGGCGCACCGCGGACCGAGAAATTGTATTAACAATTCGACCGAACAATATTTATGACGCTAAGACACTGCTTAATCAGATGATAGGGTGTCAACACCGTTCCAAAACTAGTATTCACGTACTGTATGCTGGCGAATGGTTCAGCGGAACCGGATATATTTCCAAGATCGAAGGAGCACTGTTTGACAAAGACTTAGACATCAAGATCACATACACCATGGGCGACCCGCTATTTTATGCTGGTACTGTTGATATGAAGTACACCAAAGGTTGGGTGGGCAATATGTACATTATTGATGTAAGCCCACATGACACAGACCAGGTACTATACCAGTCCCCGGTGTATATCAGACTGACTTTTAACTCCCCGAAAGAGCAGCTAGCACAACTTAGTAAGATTTATGTTGCCGGAAGACGAGAAGCCACTCCGTTTGTTGAGTATAATTTTCTACAGGACTACGCCACATACTGGACAGACAAACTAACCAGCAATCAGTCAGTCTCTTTTGTTTTAGACGGTACGGCGAAAATTGTAACGTGGTCACCGTCCTCCCTTAATTATGTAAAAGAGTATAACCTGGTTCAACGTGCTGATAGGTCATTACGCTTTCCCTATATTTACTTAGCGTCCGACTCTACTGTGGTACGATGCGAGTTTCGGGCCGAGTTATCTGACAAAAGCATAGATGTAGCGGCATGGTATAAAAAAACAAGGAGCGGATTCTAATGTATCCACTGATTTTGGACAACCATTTCACACCAAGTGAGCCGATCTATGATTTTAAGTCGTTCGTATTTACCGAACGTTATCAGGATCATGGGGATTTTCAGCTGGTAAGTACAGACTTGGGTATTCTCGACGGTAAGCCGGTTTTGAAGATCGGCGATTTGATAGCTTCGTCCGAAAGCTCGACTGTCATGATTACGACTAGCATTGATGTTAATCGTGACGACAACGGTGGTGTTGAGACCACATACAAAGGCAAGACACTCGGGTATATTTTTGAGCATCGTCCTTGTGTTCCTGTCATCAAGGACAAGATTTATCTCGAAAAGGAATACAAGAACGGCTGGGAGTTCGGGGATAAAGAAGCAGTAAACGAGTATATTGACTGGGCCGAGGTTTTCGAGACCATATTCAAAGTTGCTATCAGCAACTATGGGCACCCTGAATTGGATTTTCTGAAGTTACCTATTCAACCTCTGACTATTGGCAAAAACATCGGAACGACATGGTATCAGCAGGTATACGCCAGTTTCGATCTGGGTTCGACGATGTGGGATGCTTTTAAACGTATCATGGAAAACAACACGTCCACATTGCGTTTCAAAGCTGCGCCACACTATGGTGTAGGATGGTGGTCGTTTGACCCTTGGCCGTCGACTCGTATTGTGTGCTACCACTATCGTGGGGAAGACAAATCAGACACGATAATTTTCGACACATTCGATGATTCGCTACTGAAAGGTCAACTCAGCGTTAATGTGGAAGGTGTAAAGAATGTATCCATATTATCTAACGAGGACCAAACCTATGTGGCACAGTCATTAAACGCTCACTATTTTTCGGCCCAGGTAAGTTTCCACATGGAAAACATGGCTAAACAGTCGGATTACGATTGGCATAATACAGTCATGACCCATATGTACCGCGACCCATTCAAGACACTATCGAGCGCTTTCGGGTTATCTACGGAAGTAGCGCCCGTGCAAGGATCTATGAAATTTTACGGTGCCCCGTCAGGACGTGATGCGTTCGAGAACAAGGAGAAAGCCGAATATTGGATTGGCGACCTTGTAGGTGTTCAGGTCCCGTATTTCACATCCACAATTGGCGTTGATCGTATCCTCGCTCGGGTGACAGAGTTCACACGTATTGAGGATGAAACCGGATACCGAGAATACCCCACACTCGTGTATGCGGATTATTTACACCGAAAGGATTTAAATTCCCCATGGAGTATCAAAAATCACGTTAAGTTTGATTGGAACTGATATATGTCTTGGCTTGAACTGTCGAGCACGATAATGGTCGCGGTGTTTGGTTCGAGCGGATTGTGGGCTTTTATAGCTTCCCGACGTCGTAAAGACGATGCAACCACCACCATGATAAAAGGACTGGCGTATAACGCTATCCTATCGGAAGCGCGATTCATGATGGACCGGGGGTACGCCACACCCGAAGAATATCGGGATGTGTATTTGTACCTCTACGAACCATACAAGACCCTCGGCGGAAATGGTGCTGCCGAACGGGTCATGCAAGAACTTGGGCGTCTACCAATGAAAGGAAATTCCCATGCCCACCTTCATTCTGAATGATAAAGCCTACCAGATCACAAAATGGACCGTGATGATTGTCATGCCGGCTGTCATCACCCTCTGGATTACGCTAGCAAACGTCTGGCATATTCCGCATGGTGATGCTGTGAGCGCAACGGCTACTGCAATCACGACGTTCCTTGGTGTGATTACCGGCATTTCCACCAGGGCCTACAACAAGTCGGAAGATCGTTTTGATGGGGTGATTACAGTTGAGGAAAAAGATGATAAGCTGGTAAATACGCTGGAACTCAACGAACACCCAGTCACTCTCATGGACAAGGATGAGGCCGTTTTCAAGGTCGACAACCAAGTCGTATAAAAAACCACGCTTATAGTGAGACATACGGATAGAAAGGAAAACACTATGTCTTTCATTGGCAAAAATGACCCCATTCAGGACGCAATCGACGCCCTACTTTCAGAAATGGAAGACTACTCAGGCGCAGATAAGGAATATGGAGACATCGCCGACAATCTGATTAAACTGACTGAAGCAGAACGAAACCGCTCGTTCCAGAAGCTCAGTAAAGACACGATTTTCGTCGCTGCTGCTAACCTCATCAGCATCTTTGCAGTCACCCACTATGAACAGTTCGGCTTGATTTCCCAACGGGCAATCAGCATGCTACTACGACACAAGTAACAGCATCCGAAACTCACTATAAGCACTGACCACAGTATCCACGCAATACTGTGGTCTATGTTTTCTTTCGTACAAAAAACTATGCTCTATATGAGACAGAAAGGAAACACTATCATGTTACGTTTTATTAAACGAGTATTCGCATTCGACTTTTCATTTGTAGTAACAAATGAAGAAAAGGAAAAACTTGCCGCCACCGCGTGGGACGTTTTGATCGAAACCGATCGACGTTCCGACGTAGTAGGCGGCTTGCTAGACCACATCTTCTCCGACACAAAGGAGGTCGTATCGAACTAATTTGTAAATCGCATTGATCTAATCTTGATACCCTCAAGTCTAAACCCCATCGGCAAAACCGGGGTTTAGACTTTTTCAAAATCGAAAGGTAAATTTGTCGAATGGGTAAGCATGATCTTGGTGGCCCATCGAATTGGAGATTCATCCTCAAGGTATGCTTGTTTGGATTGGTCTACGCAATTCTATTTCTGTCTGTCACGGTTTTTGCGGATTTTCTGTTCCATCAGTAATTCGTACAAAAAACCATCCTCTATATGAGAGATAGACTGACTCCGTGGACAAGGAGCAATCAATACATACCGTCACAGTCTAAATCTCAGCTTTAATTTTTTGATACCCTGAAAACCAGGGTATATACTTTTCATCATCGTAATCTAGAGAAAGGATTTTTACGATGAAAAACATTTTCCGCAAAACTGTCCAAAAGGTTCGTGAGACCGCCGCAAAAGCATTTCGCATTGCGTCACAAAATCCTGAGCTGATTTTGGCGGGTGTGGCTCTGATGACACTTAGTTCTTCTGTGATTGATATCATCCGCGATTCTCGTAAGACTGTCGATTATTCGCATAAAATCGACGGTGGCGCAGCGCTAACAGCATTGAAGCATGTTCAACAAGCGTTTGAAATCGCATACAAGAACAAAGACTTCGACAGTCAAAATCGCCTGAAAATCAGTACCGATATTGTGACTCGTGACGACGCTGACATTTTGAGTGAACTTCGGCTGTACAATGATGCGACTGGTATGCTGAATCTCGGCTACGAATTTTTCGCGGGACATCGTGAAAGCGAAAAAACCGTAGCAAACCCGTTAACTGACAAGGAAATGTTTGGTCCCATTGGTTACGACATCAATCATGTGGTGGCCGCTTTCTGGCGTTTGTACGGTTTGTTCGAGACCTCGCATGCTGTTGGTGATTACGGGCGCAATGGATATTTGCGTCTGCCCACCCGCGGTCTGACCGAAAACGATTTGGACATTCTTAAGCGCCTGGATGTGATTGACGGAAAAACCGGTGCGGTGCGTTTGTACTACTGGGTTGAGGACGACGATGCGTAATCCGCTCAAAAACGTGGTATATACGTACCACAAAACCAAACTAGCTGCGGCATTTCTCGCCTATGCTATCAAAATCGCGCTGGAACTCAAGAAAGGAAAATAACCATGCGCTATTTCTTCGTGAAAACCGCCTACTACGTCGTTGTTCTGCTAAGTCGAACGGTCTTTCGCCGTGCGTTGAAACAACACGACATCGAAGAACGCAAAAAAGCAATGGCGATCTTGGAGGCTGTGGAATTGCCACCGGAGGATATCGAAAAAATTCAAGAAATGCTCGCACAAAAAAGCGGAGTGGATCTTGAAATCGTTGTCGATCAATTTGTCAGCATTGCAACCCGTATGCTTTCGGAAGACGTGGATGACGAATACATCCGTCTTTGCTATAACTGGGAGGAATAAAAATGCGTACACTATTCAAAGTTCTTCTTGGGCTCACTTTCACTGGTGTAGCCGCTAATTTTGTCACTGCTAAGCTTGCCAAAAAAGCTGAAGCAGAACTGGACGCCATCGTCGAGCAAATCACCGATATGGCAGTCGACGCATCCATGGAGTTCGTGGATGAAGAATACGCAGATCTCTGCAACGATTGGAAGGAGGAAAAATAATGACCGTCAACGTCCATATCAATGCAAAACACAGCGCTAATTTCGCCGAGATCGTTACTGCCTGCTGTGCAGTACTTGGTCTCGGCTTGGCTGCGTATGCACTCGCAAAAATGCAGGATGCAGCTGAAGACCTCAAACGTCCATTCAAGGCGCTGAAACGCCGTTTCTTTAAGAAAGGAGAATAATCGTGAAACTTAACCGTCTCACGCGATTCATCACGAATCACAGTCAAATGGTAACGCTTGTCAGCGTTGCAACAGGCGTAGCTACCACCGCAGTTGCTGCTGGTAAGGGGCACGCAGCCGCTCAGGAGGTGATGAAAGAACTCCCCGAAGAATCGACATTTTGGGACAAGGCCAAGGCAACTTGGAAATACTATCTCCCAGCTTGTCTTGCGGGTGTTTCGACTGTCGCCGCCTTGGGTTGGGTTGCGGCGCTGGTAAAAGGTCGTGCGGACGATATGGAGACTCTGTATTTCATCACAGACAAAGCATATCGTAGCTACCGTACGGCTGCTGAAAAACAACTTTCACCCAAGAAGGCTGAAGAAGTCCACAAGGAAATCGCCGAAGAGGGTATTGCCAATAACCCGAAGCCGGCGACGCTGATTGTCACTGGTGATGAGTGTATTTGTTACGACTCGTACAGCGACCGGTACTTCAAGTCAAATATGGAGACCATCAAAGCCGCTGTGAATACCATCAATTATAAGATCGTTCACGAGATGTATGCGTCTCTGACTGATTTTTATGATGAAATCGGTCTGCCAGAAACGGCAGTCAGCGGGTATGTCGGCTGGAACACGGACACATTATTGGAGGTGACGTATTCGTCAATTCTGTCCGATGACGGTAAGCCAGTTCTGGCTATTGACTTTTGCGCTGATCCCCTTAATGGATACGATCACCTTGTGTGACCATATCTTCGGTCCAATTTCAATGACTCAGGAGGAATGGTTCCATGATCGAAAAAACAATTAAGTACCATGATTTGCGTGGTAATGAAGTAGAAGACACCTTCTATTTCAATCTGACGAAAGCAGAAGCTATGGGGCTCGGCTTCGAGGATTTTGAGGGCTTGAAATTCTCTGAAGTTCTGCTGAGTCTCCAAGAGACGGAAGACCCCCGGATGGTGCTCTCCGTCTTCAAGACCGTTTTGCGTCAGGCAGTCGGCATGAAACAGGAAACACCTCGCGGTGAAATCCTGGTGAAGCCGGACTGGTTGAAAGACTGGTTCATCGCCACTGACGCATATTCCGAGCTGTTGGAGGAAATGCTGACGGACCCAGATTACGCTGTGAAGTTCATCAGCGGCATCCTTCCTACGGAATTGCAGAAGGAATTTAATCCTACAAATCTGCAAGACCTCTCCAAGGAAGAACTTCTGGCTCGGTTCCAAGAACTGACCGAAAAGAAGAAGGCAAATGGAGAATGAGCGACCGAAAGTAGAACAGGTGACTACGGCGAAAGTTCTTCCACCAAAGAAATCATTTTGGTCGGATGTTCTCAAGCCGTTTATTTTCGACACTGTTCTTCCCATCGTCAAACCGTTATTTAATGAAGGTGTTCGTGCGATCGGCGACGCCATCATGGATGCGGTCTTGAATGATGCTTGCCCTCAGCGCCAGCCTCAACAACGGTCTAACACGCCATATCATAGCTATTCGCGTTCCACGACAACCGCGCGCAAACCTGTCGGGAGCAATCGAGTAGCTCGTATTGCGTTAACAGAGCGTCGTGAGGCTAGTAATATCATCGACAAACTGCAAGACATCATTGACCAGTACGAGGTGGCCACCGTTGCTGATCTGTATTCTCTTGTAGGACTCCCATCGAAATATGTCGACAACGATTGGGGCTGGGATGATATCGGTAATCCACGCACGGTGAAGGTAGACGGAGGTTATCAACTCGTCTTACCTGATCCCATTTTCCTTGATTCATAACGAATCACATTCACTCGCCCCACTCGCTTCTGTGGGTGGGGCACTCATACGAAAGGTATATTCACCATGCTGAAGCTTGGTCGTGTGCTCAACACGTTAAAAATGAAGTCCTATAAGAACGCTCCTACCGCAGCAGTGTTCAGCGGTGTTGGCGGGTTAATTACCGCCGCAACCTTGGCATCAAAGGCTACTCCGAAATTCCAAGAGGATTACAAAGCCGCCAAATTCTTGCAGAAAGAACACGTCCGTTTCGTCAAGCTCGCCCGAGATAACAAGGGTGCTCAATACGGGGATTTTGAAATTCTGTTCGACGGTGTTGACGTTCGTGACAACGAAGAATTTGCCGATAAGTTCAAAGAAGTTTTCTGTGACGACAAGGGCGTTGTTCGGTGCTCAACTGGTCGTGTCGTGTGGGAAACCATCAAGAGTTATATTCCCATCGCCCAGGCTGTAGTCAAGAACTACGGTCCTGCGTTGCTCGTCGGCTCTCTGTCTGTCGCTAGCATTTTGTGGGGGCACAACACCACCGTCAAGCGGCTGCAACAAACCACCGCAGCATTCAATACCGTGAAGGGTATGTATGAGTCCTACCGCGAAGAGGTCAAGGAGCAACTCGGCGAAGAAAATGAAGCTGAGATTCTCCAAAAGGCCATGACTCGCGGCATCGAGACCAGCGAGAATGCTGTCATTTCTGAAACCAAGGACAGCGCTGTCATCAGCGTTCGTCTGAATGGTTATTCTCGGTTGGTGCGTGAAAAGGATAACGGCGAGAACGACGCCATTCAGGTCCGCAACGAATTGGTGAGCGTCCAAAACGTCGCTAACGACATGCTTCGTGCTCGGGGTCATATTTACCTCAACGAGGTGTATGACTTGATTGGTATTCCTCGGGTTCCTGAAGGCAACATCGTTGGCTGGGTTCACAAGGACCACAACGGTAATCTTGGTTATGTTGACCTTGGTCTGTTCTACCAAACCAAGGACGCTTCCGAAAAGGATATCCAACTGGCAGACGTCGGCGTCATGATTTACCCTAACGTTCAAGGCATCATTTACGATCTGGTCTAAACGTGTCCAAACTTGATAAAATCATCTTCGCCACCTTGGTGTGGACGAGTGGTTTTATCACCGGTATGTATTTCCGTCACTACCATTCTGTAAAAAGGGTGGTAGTGACGGACCAACGTATTAGTGTGGAACCACCCGTGGGGGAAACCCCGGAATGTGCAACCGGGGTAAATTTTTTTGAAACTTCTATTGATGAGGAAGAACCGGTTGAAGAAACCCAACCGGAACCAGAGCCGTTAACGGAGGAAGAAATGCCTGAGGACCTTTCTAACCCTGATCCAGCGATTATTTCTTTGGCGGAGTATAATCTGAACGCCCTTGCGCAAGACCAAATGCTCTATACATGGTATGTAAACGACCGTCTCATGGAAGATTCAGCTGGCAATGTCCTTTGGGAAGAGGATTACGAGGATATTGTCCCTGAGGAGTTTATCGAACACGGTGTCGAGACTGGTAAAGACGTGATTTATTTCCGTAACCCGGATTATCACAGCCTTATCGAGCTACGATTCGATCAAACGCCATACAAGGATAGTCCATATGGTCAGATCAAATATATGATCTTGACTAACAACGATATCCCAATCGACGAAGACGGAGATTGTTATCGTGCTTGTTCGCTTTAACGAAGAAACATATTTCCAATACCTTTGCAGCCTGGTGAACTACCAGCCTTGCAAGAAGGTCTTGCGCCATCTTCACTCGGTGCCGTTCGCGGCTTATATTGGTCTCGACAGTAACCGAGCTTGGGACGGGAAAGAACTCCGTCGTATTTTCCGCAATTCCATCAAGGATTACGAGCTCTCTGACTCAGAGCTGATGGCTGAACGCTGCTCGATGTTGGAGATGCTTATCCCCTTAGCAAAGCGGATGACGGGGTTTACTGAAAATTCTGTCCCAGATGATTTCGTGTGGTTGATGCGAAATATGCATCTCGACGATATGACCGACAACACATACGACGAGTCGTTTGTACAGAAGCGCATCGACATTATCAACAATCGTACTTACGGGGCCTTCGGAGAGAACAGCCTATTTCCGCTCGACCGCACACCAGAGGGGTATGCAAAAAAATGGGATTCAGCAGAGCGTGAATTATGGGCTCAGCTGAACGAATGGGCGTGGCAACAACACGGAGTTTTGTGGTGATATAAATGGCTTCTTTGGACTTTATGCGTATTGCTACTAAGGAACAATCGCCCCAGCAAGGCGGTGGGACAACCTTATATCCTTCGTTTGTTGTGCGCCCATCGAAAGACCTTATGGTCAAAGGTAATTCGTTCTTTGCTATTTGGGATGAAGAACGTGGTGTCTGGTCAACTGATAGTTATGACGTTCCTCGCCTTGTGGACGGGGTTCTGTACGCCGAAGCTGAAAAATACGATTCAGCAACGGTGAGTGGATTGCAGAGCTTCGACAACGGGCGGTGGACGAAATTTCAACAGTACGTCAAGACGCTAGGTGATAATTGGCACCAACTCGACGAACGGGTTATTTTCGCCGATCAGCCTATTTGCAAGGAAGACTATGCTACGAAGCGTTTGAGTTATTCATGCGCAGAAGGGAGCCACGAAGCTTGGGATGAGCTGGTAAATACGTTATATCGTCCTAACGAGGTCGATAAAATCGAGTGGGCCATAGGGGCTGTTGTAGCCGGAGAAGCAAAAACAATCCAGAAGTTTTTTGCTTTCTACGGTAAACCAGGTAGTGGTAAATCCACCATCATCGGTATCATCCAAGACATGTTCGAGGGATATTCTGGAGTATTCAACGCACGTGCCTTGGGTACAGCCTCTGCGCAATTCGCTTTGGAAGCGTTCAAGGCGAACCCACTGATTGCTGTGGATCATGACGTTGATATGAATAATATCAACGACAACACAAAAATCAATGCTATTGTCTCGCATGAGCCGATGCTGGTGAACGAGAAACACAAATCCGCATATGCGATGAAGTTTAACTCGACACTCATCGTCGGCACCAACAACCCAATCCGTATTTCCGATGCTAAGTCGGGCCTTATCCGTCGTCTGATTGTGATTACATCCTCAGGCGACACTGTGGAAGCCTTGCGATATCGGCATTTAATGGAGCAGGTGAAATTTGAGTATGGCGCGATCGCTCATCACTGCTTGCAGAAATTCAAGAAGATGACACGCCATTACTACGACAACTACAAGCCTATTTCCATGATGTATATCACGAACCCCATCATGTCGTTTGTGAACGAGGTTCAAGATGAGTTCATCGAGGAAAAGTACATCACAGTGACGCAAGCTTACACCATGTATAAAGAATGGTGTAAGGAAGTGGGAATTGAATATCCTGAACGGCGTCAGATATTTCAGGCAGAGCTTCAAAACTATTTTGAGGAGTTCTACCCTCGGAAGCGGTTCGCTAACGGACTGCGGCTCCGGTCGGTGTATAGTGGATTTAAGCCCGACATGCTACTTGAAGGTGAATTGGGTGCGCCGGAAGGATACGGGGAAGAACCCGAAGAGGAAGATATTTGGAGCTGTCGAGAGTCTATTTTCGATGCTGAATACGCTGGGATGCCGGCACAACTCGCCAATTCTGAGGGGACGCCCTCGAAGCGGTGGGTAGATGTCGACACGGTGTTGGGGACGATTGATACCTCAAAGCTACATTATGTCAAGGTCCCACAGAATCATATTGTGATCGACTTTGATTTGCGTGATGACGATGGAAATAAATCTTTGAGCAGGAACCTCGAAGCTATCAAAGCCTTCCCTCCGACATATGGAGAAGTGAGTAAGTCTGGAGCTGGTGTTCACCTTCATTATATTTATGACGGTGATGTGGATACACTAGCACCGCTCTATTCCGAAGGTATTGAGGTAAAAGTATATAAGGGAAATTCGTCACTGAGACGGAAATTCACCGTCTGTAACGGTATGCCGATAGCTCATATTAGTGGCGGACTCCCTTTAAAGGAGACTAAGATGCTTTCGACGAAGCAAATCCAATCAGAGCGAGGGTTACGTGATTTAATTGAGCGCAACCTTCGTAAAGAGATTCACCCGTCGACCAAATCAAGCGTTGATTTCATCAAGAAAATTTTGGACGATGCATATTCTTCCGGGTTAACATATAACGTGGAAGACATGAAACCAGTCTTGCTAGGCTTTGCGGCCAAGAGCACGAACAATGCTTTATATTGCCTCAAGGAAGTCAAGACGATGCAGCTGAAGGGTAAGGACGCACCACAGCAACATATCGAGATCGAAGACAAACCCAAGAAGGGTCAGTTGGTATTTTTCGACGTTGAGGTGTATCCGAACCTGTTTGTCGTGTGTTACAAGCACGCGGGGTCAAACGCGGTTATTCCGATGCTGAACCCCACACCAAAAGAGATTGAAGGGCTGCTGAAACACCAGCTCGTCGGCTTCAACAATCGTCGGTACGACAATCATATTTTGTATGCTCGGCTCATGGGTTATTCCAACCAAGAGTTATTCGAGCTTTCGAGTCGTATCATCAACGACCGTGACCGCGACAGTATGTTCATCGAGGCATATGGGCTGTCATACGCTGATATTTACGACTTCTCCAGCAAGAAGCAATCACTCAAGAAATTTGAGTTCGACCTTGGGATCAAACACATGGAGATGGAAATCCCTTGGGATAAGGAAGTCGGTGTAGGGCTTTGGCCGAGGGTGATTGAATATTGTTCTAACGACGTCCGTGCAACCGAAGCAGTCTTCCATGATCGTAAGGCTGACTACGAAGCACGGTTATTACTGTCGGAATTGTCAGGACTACCTGTCAATGACGTCACTCGTAAGCACGTCGCTAAGATCATTTTCGGCGATGAGAAGAATCCTCAAGACGAGTTCGTCTACACCGACTTGAGTGAGATGTTCCCCGGTTATTCTTATGATGCCGGGGTTTCGACATATCGTGGCGAGACCACAGGAGAGGGGGGTTATGTTTACGCCGAACCAGGCATTTATGATGACGTGGCATTGCTGGATGTGGCTTCGATGCACCCTACGTCGATCGAGGAATTAAACTTATTCGGTCCATACACAGAGGTGTTCAGCCAAATCAAGCGAGCACGTCTTGCGATTAAGCATGGGGATTTGGACGCGGCTCGGCAGATGCTAGGCGGCAAGTTGCGACCATTTTTGGAGGGTGGTAAGGACGAGCTCGACAACCTGTCATATTCACTGAAGATCATTATCAACAGCGTCTATGGCTTAACGTCGGCGAAGTTCGACAACCCCTTCCGAGATATTCGCAACGTCGACAACATCGTAGCAAAGCGTGGGGCGTTGTTTATGATCGACTTGAAGCATTTTGTGCAAGAACAAGGTTTCACAGTCGCGCATATTAAGACAGACTCCATCAAGATTCCCAACGCCACTCCTGAGATTATTCAGGCTGTGACGGAGTTCGGTAAGAAATACGGCTATGAGTTCGAGCACGAAGACACGTACAAACGCATGTGTCTTGTGAACGATGCCGTATACGTCGCATATTCTAACGCCAAGCAGAAATGGACCGCCACAGGAGCTCAGTTCCAACACCCCGTCGTTTTCAAGACGATGTTCTCTGGGGAACCCGTCACACTAGACGACTACAAGGAACAGCGCTCTGTCACCAAGGGTGTTATTTGGTTAGGCGATTCGCCTGAGATGGATAATTCTTGGTGGCACGTGGGGCGGACGGCAAGCCTTGTGCCGGTTATTCAGGGTGGTAAGAATGCATATCGTGTCACCACCGATGACGGATTCAAGGCGCATTCAGTCGCTGGAACTAAGGGTTGGTTGTGGAAGGAGTCGTCAAAGGTCGAAAGCCTTGACGAAGTGGACACCACATATGCCGACCATTTAGTCGAAGCGGCTATTGACCAGATCGAGCGGTTCGGAACTTTTAAGGATTTCGTGACACTATGATCGGAGTATACCATAAGGTCACCCGTGAAAATCGCCGTATGCTAGCTTTGCGATACGGGTGGCCTTTTGGGTGCTCGTTAAACTCTCAGGGTATTGACGAGTACCATATCAACACACCAGACCGTCGTGCATATGTAGGCGACTATATTGTGCTCAGCGGCAAGACAGTCAAGGTATTGACTGAGACAGAGTTCAAGGCTTTAAAAGCCAAGAAAGGAAAACGACATGTTGCATAATGTCACGTTGAAGAACGTTAAACTTGTATTTCGTAATCTCGGTGGACGCCCATCCCAATACAATGCAGCAGGGCGTCGTAATTTCGCCATTGTCTTAGACAAGGCAACCGCCAAGGGTCTTATTTCCGATGGCTGGAACGTCAAGCGTTTTCGTCAGCGTGACGAAGATGTTGAACCCGATTGGTACCTCCCAGTCGAAGTTCGATACGGTCGTCGTAACCCCACCATCGTTTTGCTGAAGTCCAACGGTCGTGTCGACCTCGATGAAGACACGGTCGATATCTTGGACTACTGTGATTTGGAATTTGCGGATGTTGTTATCCGTCCTTACGAGTGGGAGGTCAACGGCAAAAAAGGCGTAAAGGCATATTGCAAGACGTTATTTGCAACGCTTGACGAAGACGAGCTGGAGCGGAAGTACGCTTCGGTTCCTAAGGCTGATGATAATCGTGAAGACGAAGACCGCGACCCTTGGAATAGCGCCCCTACCCACACTGATATTGATGAGGAGGTGCCGTTCTGATGAAAGCTCCAATTCCTGAGGCATATACGCCTAATGATGTTTGGTTCGATCTTCTTGATGGCATGGTGTTGTCTTGCGATACTGCGGCTGGGTTAGCCAAGTGGTTGGACGCTGAGTATTTCGAGCTAGAAGGCTTGCCATGTATTCTCATTCCGTCACCCCGAGGGGATATTGTGGCTCGGTCGGGTGATATCGTTGCTAAAGACGCGAAGGGATTTGTGCGGGTGGTGCGGTTACGCAAGAAGCTTCTGCCAGGAAGTCGGCCCACGCCACTTGACGTATCCAATCGCGTTCGGTAGGGTGAAGTATACAGCGTGGGATTCGTACAAAAAACCATGCTGTATATGGGAGATACCCACACAGAACAAGAAAGGTTCAAACCATGAACACCCAAACCGCTAACACCACTGTTACCGACGAGACCATCACCTACGCTGGCGTCGCAAAGCAGTTCGCTAAGGGCTTTGTCATTGGCGCTGTGCAAGTCACAGCAGCCTATGTACTGGCTATTGGCGCACTGACCATCGGCGCAACCTATGTTGATCGGCTATTCCGGTAAGTGACAAAACGGATCAGTTCATACTGACCATTCCGCAAAGGAATAATCCCTAGGATTAAACCTCGGCTTAAAAACCGGGGTTTAATTTTTTCTGAAATTCGTACGAAAAACCACCCTCTATATGAGATACCCCTACGAGTTAAGAAAGGCTCACTGTCATGTCTGACAATCTCGCAAACATCGCTGACTCTAACAGCACTTCCCTCGAAGCCTATAATGGCGAGGAAACCGAATCCCAAACGACTTCAACATTGAAGAACGCTGGTAATCTGGCACTCTCTGCATTCGTTGCAGGGTGCGTTGGATACACCTCCGTGAAAATCTTTGAAGGAGCCTCGAAGAAGATTTGCAAATTCCTCAACAAGAAGGCAGACGACAAGGAAGCGTTCGACAAAGCAGTCGACGCGAAAGTAAACGAAATTGTTGCCAAACTCATGGCACAGCAAGAGCAATCTGCTGAACCCGAAGAACAACTTCAAGAACTAGAAGAAAAGGAGTAACACCCTGACCCTGGCTTAAAAACCGGGGTTTAATTTTTTCTTTGATTTTAAAAGGAGCTATTATGCTACAATTATGTGTCCGTCATAAAGACGGTTACGAAATCGAAGTGTTAGTCAACGAGTACACACAACATATCGCCTCTTGGCTTATCGGTTCGTATCTCACCACAGAAAAACGAGATCGAAATGTTTTGCGGTGGCTTGCTGATACAGCTTTGTTAGAGTATGGAGAATACGAATACCGCGATATCGAGACAGCACAACGTATGCTTTTTGTCTTACCTATGTCGGCACCTCTAGGACTTCCAGAGGTTCTTGGACTTTTTGACACATTATCGTCAAAAGATGTTCACCCAGCGTGCCGTAAGGAAGCAGCCAAAGAAATCCGTACATTCATCAAAAAGGAGTTATCATGCCTGACAACGTCAACCATCCCAAACACTACACCCGGTTCAAGGGTGTAGAAGTCATCGACATCACGGAGCAACTGAATTTCAACCGTGGTAATGTTGTCAAATACGTCACCCGAGCTGGTGCGAAGGCTGGTAGTGACGAAAAGGAAGATTTGCGCAAGGCCGAGTGGTATTTACGCCGAGAAATCAAGCGTCTGGGCGGAAAACCGGCAACCAATCACCCCACCGAATTACGTCACACTGACGAAAAGAAAGTCTTGCACGGGGTTTCCAAAGATATTGAAAAGGTCATCCAAGCAAGTGATCTTCCCACGCACCTGAAAATGTCTATGAGTGAGGTTTTGCATGGTCTGAATTTCGCCTTGGGTTACCGGAAGAACCGGGATTTTCCAAAGCAATTGATGATTTTCCCGACTGGTACGGACGGGCGATATCAGGGTGTGGTGAATTTGATGGTTGAAGCGGCTGCTAAACCCGCAGACCGTAAGGAAATCGCCTTGACAGAAGCGAAAGGAGTTATTGAAGAGATGCTACGAGAGGTTCAAAAGAAAGGAGACGATAATGCGTAAATATATTGACAAACCAGAGGGTATGCATCCGCAATTACGGTATGCAATTGACTGCATGTCAAACGCTCACTATGCATATAATTCGGACGAGAGGATCAGCTCAGCTGCCTCCGCCATCGAAGCATTGGAGACGTATATTCATTGCGAGAAAATTCGTAAAGAGCGTAGTGAGTCAAAACCTGAACAACCCTTCGCTGATGACATCCGCTATGTCTATCCAGAGGGTGGTCCCCGCGAGCTTGTGGTCGTTACCGAAAATCTGGAAAAGCCTTGGGTTGCCGTTGACGAGGCTTTGGAGAAAGTTGGTATTCCTCGGACGGATATCGTCAAGACCGAGTATTCATATCTGCATGACGAAGAGAAAGGACGGTTCATCGAATGTCGTATGACTATGGCGTAGACCAGTGGGACAAAGACTGGCAACCCCCAAACATCCAAAATGTAATCCATCAGCAGATCATTGAAGAGCTTGCGAAGGCTGAGAAATACGGTGCGCGTCGACAAACGCAAATCGACCATACTGTCAAAGCTTTGAATCTTCTTGAGGAACGTCTTGACAATCTTAAGAAGACGCAACGAATCGAAAAACTACGTGCAAAGGACGGGCGATGGCCATGAGTGATTTTGACGATATCAAAGAACCCCGTGGTTTGAACGACGAGGAATTCTTGATTATTTCAGCATCATATGGCTTGTGGAGCCAAGCTATGAAGAAAGTTCAACAGGCCACAATGGAACAGGTAGGAACTGACCATGAGTGAATATAAGAACATCATTGAGATCTTGGAAGCGGCTGAAGACGATGACAACTCTTTGGAAGAGAAATACATTTTCCTTCGGAGCGCGTATTATAAGGTCATGAAAGAGATGGATAAAGTCCGGCTAGAGCTCGACAAGGAACGTGTTGCGGCTATCAAGGACGAGAAAGAAAAGCGTCGGATGGGCCGTTTGCTTCTGGGCGATCGTACTGACGAGGTTGGCGTGACGCGTTTCAAGGTCATCGAAACTATGGCTGGAGATGCGGCGGTTTGTCAGTACGCTGCTGACCGATATGTGATTTTGCAGAAGATCATGCACCAGGTTTCCGAGTTAGCCTCGATTCTGTAGTGTAAAACAGCTATCCCTTTCGTACAAATCGAAAGGGATACTTTTTTTTTACTCCGATCCCCCAGATTGGGGTATACGAAAGGATGATAATGAGTATTGAATTGTTTCCGCATCAAGCAAAAGCTGTGAAACTTATGAAAAATGGCACGATTCTTTGCGGAGGAGTGGGTTCTGGTAAGTCATTTACGGCTTTGGAGTATTATGTCAGGAATGAGAAGGGGAAAGACCTGTATATTATCACGACTGCGAAGAAGCGCGATAGCTTTGAATGGGCTACTGACTGTGAGAAGTATGGCGTTGAGGTGGAGAAGGTCGACTCTTGGAATAATATTGATAAGTACAAAGACGTCAAAGGGGCGTTTTTTATCTTTGACGAACAGCGGGTCGTCGGTCGAGGGCTTTGGGCGAAGCGGTTTGTGAAAATTGCGAAGAATAACCATTGGATCATGCTGAGCGCAACTCCGGGGGATACTTGGAAGGACTATACCGCTGTTTTTGTGGCTCATGGGTTTGTAAGGACATTTACGGAGTTTGACCGTGAGTATTGTATTGTGACTCGGTGGGGCGGATTTCCTAAAATTGAGGGCTACAGGCACCTGAGACGGCTTGAGAAGTGGCGTGAGGATGTTTTGGTAGACATGCCATTTTCAAGGCGTACAACGCGCTGTGAGAGGCGAATTTGGTGCCATTTTGAGCTGTCTGTGTATCAGGAGGCTTTTAAGAAGCGTGTGGTGCCTTGGACGGGAGAGCCGATGAAGAATGCTGCGCAGCTTGGGTATGTTTTGCGGAGGGTTTGTGGGACTGATAAGAGTCGTATTGACGAGTTTCAGAAGCTTTGGGAGAAGCATCCGCGGTTGATTTGTTTCTACAACTTTGATTACGAGTTGGAGATTTTGCGAGAGACTTGCGGAGATGTTTTGAAGGAGTGGAACGGTCATAAACATGATCCGGTTCCTGAGGGAGATCGGTGGGTGTATGCGGTTCAGTATACTTCTGGGTCCGAAGGGTGGAATTGTACTTCGACAGACACGATTGTGTTTTGGTCGATGCCTTATTCTTATAAGAGTTTTGAGCAAGCGAAGGGTCGTATTGACCGATTGGATACTCCATTCGAGACTCTGAACTACTATATTCTTTGTAGTAACTCTTCTATCGAGAGTGCAATGTGGGCCACTTTGAAGGAGAAGAAGAATTTCAACGAATGGGGGTTCTTGTCAGCACGTTTGAAGTACTTTGGCGAGGCCCGCTACGTTTTTGGAGGGCCCAAAAATCTAGATTTTGAAAGTGGGTCTTGACCTGGGGTTATGCCCGTTTTTGAAATGGGCCAGTTTTCTGTGAACTTTTTGGCCCACCCTAAAAACATGCCTTGAGCTGGCTGTTTGTACCACTTTGGCCCATTATTATATATATTATATATAAAAATATATAATAGTAGTAATGTGGTAATGGGGGCCGGCTGTACCAGGACAAACAAAGAATTTTAAATAAAATTAAAAATTTTTGAGCCAATTTTGAAATTTTTGGCCCACCCACCTCAAAAACACCCTCTGACCAGGGCGTTTACCTCAAAACACCCTGGGCCACTTTGTTTCAGGCTTTTTGGGCCTATGGTAACGCCCCCTTTTAGCAGGGCGTTTAGTCGTTTGACTCAGCCCATCGGTGTGGAGCCTTTTTCAAGGTATTCGGACCAAAGCGGTCCGGGGCATGTTTTTGTTACCTAGATCACACTTTTGGTCGAGTATCGGATGTGACAGGGGTGCGAATATTTTTTTGTACCCTCTGACCTGGGGTTTTGCAGAGCTCGTACAAAACGTAATTTTCTGCAAGGCTCTGACCTGGGCATTCGTACAATTCGTACGAAAAACTAGGGTGTATATGGATAGAAGAGGCAATTTTTCTGTCCTTTAATTTTTACTGTACTTTCCCCTAGGAGGATTCCATGAAGGAAAGCACATACCAATCAGGATTGATAAAACGAATCAAGGCCCGGTTTCCCGAATGTATCATTCTCAAGAATGACTCGTCATATATTCAGGGTATTCCAGATCTCTTGATTCTTATTGGTAAGCGATGGTTCGCTCTTGAAGTGAAACGTGGACGCACGGCTTCGCATCAGCCGAACCAAGACTACTATATTGAGAGAATGCATGGAATGTCCTACGCCTCGTTCATTTATCCTGAGAACGAAAAGGATGTACTCAATGATATTCAACAAGCATGTGAATCTTGAACACGATCATGCATTTCTCAGCCCGAGTCAATACCATTGGCTCAACTACGATGACGCAAGGTTTGATGATCGTTTTCGGACCAAGCAAGCCGCAGAAATGGGAACCCGTCTTCACGAGTTTGCGGCTGAGGCAATACGCCTTGGTATCAAGCTCCCAAAGAACGGGTCAACACTGTCGACATATGTGAACGACGGTATTGGTTTTGGAATGAATCCAGAACAAATCCTATACTATTCTGACAACTGTTTCGGTACCGCAGACACCATTTCCTTCAAAGCTAATAAGCTGAGGATTCACGATCTGAAGACTGGACGAGTTCCAGCTTCGCAAACTCAGTTACTTATCTACGCAGCGATCTTCTGTTTAGAGTACAATTTTGATCCATCCACTATCAGGATTGAGACTCGTATTTACCAGTCTGACGATGTGCGGATAAAGCGTCCAACACCAGAAGAAATCACAAGTATTATGGCAAAGATTGTATACTTCGACGAGAGATTACAAAAGTTGCGTAAACAGGATGGATAATTTCCATGGTGCACATTATTGACGACTCTGAATATTTAGCCCACGTTGGTAAACCACATGAGGGCTCCAAACCACATTCAGGTCGATATCCATGGGGCAGCGGCAAGGACCCTTCCGCCACTCCAAAGTCATTTCTTGACACTGTAGCAATCATGAAACGCGACGGGATGTCACAAACCGATATTGCAAAGCAACTCGGTTTTAAATCTTCTGTCGAGCTTCGTGACCATATTACTCTTGCTCGTCATGAACAGAAGATTCAAGAGGTAGCTGCCGTCAAGAAATATAAGGCCAAAGGATGGTCGAACACAGCTATTGGTGAGAAGCTAGGTATTTCCGAAGGCGCTGTACGTAAGTATTTATTACCCACAGCACTTGCAAGACAGGAAGCGCTTATTCAAAACAAGCAAGCCTTAAAAGAGCGCGTCGATAAGACAGGCTACCTTGACGTTGGGAAGGGTACTGAAGCACTCATGAAAATTAATGAGTCGCAGAAGAAAAAAGCCCTCCGTGCGTTGGAGCTCGAAGGCTACGTTGTTTTGAATTTGCGTGAACGCTCTGCATCTACTGGGGAAGCATCATTTACTACAGTCCTCGCAAAGCCTGGTACCACTAAACAAGAAGCATATCGTCATCTCAAGGACTTGAGTTCATTTTCTGGTCCATTGAAAGACAAGGAGGGAGCACCGTTAGGTATTGTCACTCCTTTAGCTATTGATCCAAAGCGCCTCCGTATTAACTATGGCGGCGAAGGCGGTGAGAAAGCTGATGGCGTTATTTATCTTCGTCGCGGTGTGCAAGACATTTCCATTGGCGAGAACGCATATGCTCAAATCCGTGCTCAAGTCGGAAAGGGCCATTACCTCAAAGGTATGGCGGTATATCGTGATGACTTGCCTGACGGAGTTGATTTAGTATTTAACACCAACAAGGATCGTTCGGTACCGGTCCTGGGAGACAAGAAGAGTGGTAGTATTTTGAAACCCCTTCGAGATGACCCGGACAATCCATTTGGTGCGACAATCAAATATCAGCTCACCGAAGGCAGCGGACGGAACCGTCGTGCTATTTCTGCTATGAATATTGTGAACGACGAGTCGGATTGGGATAAATGGAGTCGAAATCTCCCATCCCAATTCTTATCGAAACAACACGAGGCCACAGCAGAACGTCAGCTGAAAATAACACGGGATTCGATGGCTTCAGAGCTTGCTCAAATTAAAAGCCTGACAAATCCTGTTGTGCGTGCTTCTTTATTAGAGAATTTCGCAGAAAATGCAGACAGTGCAGCTTCGCATCTTAAAGCCGCAGCGCTACCGAGGCAGAAGACACATGTGTTACTTCCATTACCCTCGATAGATCCTACACGCATATATGCCCCGAACTACCGTCAAGGAGAACGAGTGGCGCTTGTACGATTTCCGCATGGCGGTACATTTGAGATTCCAGAGCTTATTGTCGACAACACAAATAAAGAAGGCCAAAAAATGATTGGTAAACGAGCCAAGGCTGCTGTGGGTATTCACCATTCAGTCGCGGAGCGTTTATCAGGGGCTGATTTTGACGGTGATACTGCCTTGGTTATTCCGACTCGGGGTGCACGGCTAAAAATAACGAATGCTCTTAACGGGCTTCGTAATTTCGACCCTCACACAGAATATAAATACCATGAAGGTATGCAAGTCTTACCCAAGGGCCGTGTGGGCACTGAGATGGGGATGATTTCTAACCTTATTACGGATATGTCTGTGAAGGGGGCCAACACGGATGAGCTAGCACGGGCTGTCCGCCATTCTATGGTTGTTATTGATGCGAACAAACATAAGCTCGATTATAAACAATCATTTGTGGACAATGATATTGCGTCTCTTAAGGCTAAGTATCAGGGCGGCTCACGCAAGGGTGCCTCGACCATTATTTCTCGTGCCTCAGCAACGGTCCATATTCCAGAGCGTCGCTTGGCATATAAGAATGAAGGCGGGTACATTGACCCCAAGACAGGGAAGCTGCGTTATATTAATACAAACAAGACCCATGGGGTAAAGACCCGTACAGGGGACTGGGAGCAAGCGCCCAACCACCAGAAGGTCACTCGTATGAGTCTTGCTGATGACGCATATTCTCTGACTTCAGACACACCATCACCTATGGAGCGGATCTACGCACGCCATGCCAACCAACTCAAGGCTATGGCTAACGAGGCACGTCTGGCAGCGTACCGTTCAGAGCCGATTCCATATTCTGCTAACGCTAAGCGAGTGTATATTGATGCTGTGCGGTCTCTTGATGCTAAGCTAGCTTTGGCTAAGTCCAACGCTCCTCTCGAACGTCAGGCCCAACGTATGGCAAATCTACAAGTGCGCGCTAAAGTAGAGGCTAATCCAGGGCTTGACAAGGATGATATTAAGAAGCTGAAGACTCAGGCTCTTATTGGTGCACGTGCGGCAACAGGAGCTAGCAAGCATCGTATTCAGCCTACAGAGGAAGAGTGGGCAGCTATCCAAGCTGGCGCTATTTCTACTACGAAGCTGAAGGAGATCATGGCTCAGGGCGACATGGATCATATTCGTGAGCTCGCTATGCCAAAGCAACAGCGTGCACTACCACAGCGGCAGCAGGCGGCTATCAAAAATATGCAATCTCGGGGATATTCTCAAGCGGCTATTGCTGAAGCCCTGGGTGTGTCTGTGTCCACGGTCAACAAGTATATTTGATGAACGTCAGGAAAGCTATATTATTTCATGAGCCGTGAAGTATATTTGACTACGACTGATAACCCCTACCATCCTGGTGACCAGTTTGCAGAGTGGTATAATTTTGATATTCTGCACGGCTATGATAGTATGGGATATTTGGATCGTATTTTAAATACAAGCGAAGCATTAGGCCCTGTTATTCAAGACGAAGATATTGAACGAGCCATCGACGAGATCATTTCCTTCGATGTGCTCGGAATATATAAAAAAATGATCGTCGAAAATAACAATCCCCCCGTCTATATTTAAGGGGGGAGGGGGTCTTCGCACAACATACCCCCCTACTCGCTCGCCCCCCGCCTGGGAAAAGCACCAGAAAGGGGTCTTAAAGTGTCTAGGGGGAACCGAAACTACCCTGAGAAGAGGTGAAACAGATGTCCAACACACCAAAACGACGTCGAAAGCCGGCTCAAACGGTTGAGGACAGGGAGAACGAGCTTGTCAAGAGCGCAATTGACCTCGCAGCTCAGCAATTGAACGACGGTACAGCTTCACCATCAGTCATCACACACTTCTTGCGCTTGGGTTCAGTTCGGGAACAACTCGAACGACGCAAGTTGATGAAGGAGAACGACCTGATGGATGTGAAGATGGCCGCCATCGAGGCTAGCGAACGTCGTGAACAGGAGTACTCAGAAGCTATTAATGCTCTCCGAAGGTACAAAGGTGAGAACCTCAAGTAACACCCCCAAGACATACCACGAGATGCTGCAATACGCGACTCTAGAGGACCGTATTCGGTATCTTCGTCTTGGGGGTGCCGTGAGTCACGCCACCTTTGGCGGAAAGCGGATGGCCAACCAAGACTTCTACAAGTCACGTGAGTGGGCAACAGCCCGAAATCATGTGATTTCACGAGATAACGGCTGCGATTTAGGTTTACCCGACTATCCAATCTTGGATCGGATACTGGTACACCACATAATACCAATAACCATGCAAGATTTGGCAGAAGGATCAGACAAACTATTCGATCCTGACAACCTAGTGTGCGTATCTCACAACACACATAACCTCATCCACTATGGAACTGAGGAAACCACACCCAGGGAATACCAGGAACGAAAACCGGGTGACACAAAACTCTGGTGAAAGGAGATAACATGACTCGACGCACCCCCGATCAGTACGATTGGGGCACACTCGAATTCGATGAAACACTACTAGATTTACATTACACCCCGCACGGCTTCCGAACGATCAAGTTTACAGTCATTCATCACATGACTGTCGTGGATCGAGACGGAAACGGACCGGATACCCTCGATGCTTGCTTCAATATCTGGCAAGATCGAGAAGCTTCTGCGCATTACGGTGTGGACCACGACAAGGTTCGCCAGTATGTGTACGATTCCGATATCGCTTGGGCTACGGCTAACGCAAATGGCAACAACCA